>CALGNG010000357.1 GCA_937958735.1 uncultured Aquimarina sp.
TCCGAATGTTCAGAAATTTGTTGCCAACAAGAAATTGGTACTCCAATCTATAGAGTATAAGAATTTAGACGAAGCCACACATTCACCTTTAGCTAAAGAATTGTTTCAGTTTCCATTTGTAAAAGAAGTTTTTTTCGACGATAATTATGTGTCGATAACAAAGCAAGAATTAGTTGAGTGGAACGATATATCTGGAGATGTTAGAGAGTTTTTAAGAAGTTATTTGGAAGAAGGTAAAGAAGTAGTACTAACATCAGAAGACAAACAAGCAGCCAGTTCTAATACGATAAAATCTTCCTCTTCTGCCGTAAACCCAGAAGAATTGGATTATGTTTCCCAGCAAATTGTATCGATTATAGACGAATATGTAAAACCAGCTGTAGCGAGTGATGGAGGTAATATCCAATTTCAAAATTACGACGAAGAAACACAAAAGGTATCGGTAATCTTACAAGGTGCATGTAGTGGATGCCCTTCTTCTACCATGACTTTGAAGAATGGAATAGAAACAATGTTAAAAGAAATGTTACCAGGGAAAATAGGAAGTGTAGAAGCTATTAATGGATAAGAATTCTTTTTTTTACTTCTAATTTGTTGATTTTAAGAGATTTAAAAAGTATATTTAATAATAATTAGGTATTAATTTTTTAAAATCAATTAAAAATGGCAGTATTAAAAGTTATAGAAGTATTATCCAATTCGTCTAAAAGTTGGGAAGATGCCACTAAGAAAGCAGTGCAACATGCATCTAAATCGGTAAAAAATATTAAATCGGTTTTTGTACAATCCCAAAGTGCTACTGTAAACGGCGAAGGAGAAGTAGACGATTTTAGAGTGAATTTAAAAATTACGTTTGAAGTAAAATAACTAATTTTTTTAAAAATAAATAAAAAGCGTATCGGTACTATCGATACGCTTTTCTATTTTTATAGGATGATGTTATCTAAAATATACGCAAGCATTATTGTTTGTATAGTGCTTCTTTACGGTTGTAACTCTCAGAATAAAAATATGTCTAAGCATAAATTTACGAATGCGTTAATAAAGGAAACCAGTCCCTATTTATTGCAGCATGCACATAATCCAGTTAATTGGAAAGCATGGAATACAGAAACGTTAAAAGAAGCTAAAGAGTCTAAGAAATTAATGCTTATTAGTGTAGGATATGCTGCTTGCCATTGGTGCCATGTAATGGAGCACGAAAGTTTTGAAGATACTCTGGTAGCTAATTTAATGAACAAGAATTTTGTAAACATAAAAATAGACAGGGAAGAACGACCAGATATAGACCAAGTATACATGACATCGGTACAGTTAATGACGGGTAGAGGTGGCTGGCCTATGAATGTAATAGCATTACCAGATGGTAGACCTGTATGGGGAGGAACCTATTTTTCTAAAGGGGATTGGGTAAATGCGTTAGAGCAGATCCAAAAAGTATACGATAAAACTCCAGAAAAATTAATTAAATATGCCGACCGCTTGGCAGAAGGGATGGAGCAGAATGCGTTAGTAACTCCTAACTTAAATGCTATAGAATTTAAGGAAGAAGTATTGTTAACTGCTGTGAATAATTGGAGTAAAAAATTTGATCGTCAAAAAGGGGGAATGGATTACTCTCCTAAATTTATGATGCCTAATAATTATCACTTTTTAATGCGTTATGCGCATCAAACTGAAGATGAAGAATTAAAAACATACGCATTAAATACTTTAGATCAAATTTCCTATGGTGGGGTTTACGACCACGTAGGCGGCGGGTTTTCTAGATATTCGACAGATAAAAAATGGCATGTGCCCCATTTCGAGAAAATGTTATATGACAATGCGCAGCTGGTAAGCTTATATTCCGATGCTTATTTGCTTACTCGAGACAATTGGTATAAACAAGTAGTTTACGAAACGCTAGATTTTGTAAAAAGAGAGCTTACTAATGTAGAAGGGGCGTTTTATTCTTCGTTAGACGCAGACAGTCTAAGTGCTACAGGAGAATTGGAAGAAGGAGCCTATTATGTATGGCAAAAAGAAGAATTACAAAATTTACTAGGAGCAGATTTTGATTTGTTTTCTAAGTACTACAATATAAATAATTATGGTCTGTGGGAACACAATAACTATGTATTAATTAGAAACCAGACAGACTCCCTGTTTTTAGAAAAAAATAAATCATCAAAAACCTCTTTTTTCCAAAAGCAAAAGCAATGGAAAAAAGTATTGTTGGCCCACAGAGAAAAAAGAGCACGTCCTAGATTAGACGATAAAACACTTACCTCTTGGAATGCTTTAATGTTAAAAGGTTATGTGGATGCTTACAAGGTTTTTGGCGAAGACCGTTTTATAAAATCGGCATTAAAAAGTGCTCGCTTTATAAAAGAAAAGCAATTAGATAACTCTGGGAAAATTTGGCATAGCTATAAAGAAGGGAATAGTAAAATTAATGGTTATTTAGAAGATTATGCCGCAACCATAGATGCTTTTATAGCATTGTACGAGGTAACTTTAGATAGGAGCTATTTAGAGTCTTCAAAAAAAATGATGAATTATGTACAACAACATTTTTATGACGACTCTAGTAAAATGTATTTTTTCACTTCTAACTTAGACGAATCTTTGGTAACAAGAAATATAGAATCTACAGATAATGTAATCCCTGCTTCTAACTCTATGATGGCTAAAAACCTATACAAATTATCTCATTATTTTTCTAATAGCGAATATTTGGAACAATCTAAACAGATGTTACATAATATGCAGCGCAATTTTGATGCATACCCATCGGGCTATTCCAATTGGTTGGATTTATATTTAAGTTTTACCCACTCGTTTTACGAAATAGTAGTAACTGGGACAGAAGCAAAAAGTAAAATAAAAGAAATACAGCAAACCTATATTCCTAATAAGATTATAGCAGGGGTCACAAAGCCTTCGGAAGATCCATTATTTAAAGGTAGATTTAAAAAAGGGGATACCTATATTTTTATCTGTCAAGACAACGCGTGTAAGTACCCTGTAACCAGTGTAAAAGAAGCATTGGAGTTAATAAAGTAAAGTTTAGTTAAGCTTCCAAATAGCTAAATTAAGAGCCAATGCAAAGCTTACCCATAAGATATAGGGGATTAATAAATAGGCTGAAAATTTATTAACCACTTTAAAATGCTTGTAGGTAAACAGAAGTAAAACTAGTAGTCCAATTATAATTAATAAAGCTATAAAGATTTCTTGCATTCCAAAAAAGACCATGGACCAAAGTACATTAAGTAAAAGCTGAAATATAAAGTGGTACATTGCTGTTTTTACCCATTTGTGGTGGAAGCCCTTGCTCCAAATCAAGCCAGAGGCTACACCCATTAAAATGTATAAAATAGACCAAACAGGTGCAAACACCCAATTTGGGGGATTAAAAAAAGGTTTAGATAGAGTAGGAAACCAAGTATGTACAGAAGATTGTGTAGCGATGGCGCCCAGAAAACCAGCCAGTAAGCAAACGGTAATAGATATACCTATGTAAATTCCTTTTTTATTCATTGGGTGAGCATTGGTTTTTTTAAAAATACTATTTTTTTGCTTTGATTGTATCTCTAATGAGTTTGAAAGTTATATTTGCTTAAAAAAAATATTTTGGCTTCGACTTATATTACTAAAATTGCAGAATATAAAATAAATTCGGGGAGTGTTTCCTATGCTTTGCCCAGCAATATCGCTTTGGTTAAATATTGGGGAAAACGTCCAGTGCAGATTCCGGAAAATGCTTCGCTAAGTTTTACACTAAGTAATTGTAGAACGGAAACGACTATAAGTTTTCGAAAAAAAGAAAAACCAACAGAAAGTTTCGAGATTTCGTTTTTATTTGAGGGGAAACCCAAGCCTAGTTTCGAACCCAAAATTCATACTTTTTTAGAACGAGTAAATCCGTATTTTTCTTTTCTTAAAGCTTATAGTTTTGAGATTAATAGTAAAAACACCTTTCCACATAGTAGCGGTATCGCTTCGTCGGCAAGTG
>CALGNG010000358.1 GCA_937958735.1 uncultured Aquimarina sp.
TGTATCTACTGCAGACAAACTAGCTCCTATAATATTTACATCTCTATTTTTAGGAATACCTGTTGTTATTTTACTTTCTGGCCAAGGTTGGTGGAAGTACCCTGGTATAGATTTTAGCTCCTTGCCTAAGGTAGGTTGTTGGTTTCCTAAACACATAATTAATTGATTATAAGAAGAAAAACCCTTGCTAGACTTGGCCCATATAAAACCGTCCTTTTCTACTATTTTTGCTACTGCATCGCTAATTAAATTTATTGTAATTCCTTTTTGGCGCGCTCTTAACATAGCCGTATTAAATATTACTTTTAGGTAATCGCCAAAAATGCGACGCGGAATAAAATCCTTACCTATCGCTAAAGGACAACAGGTACTAAAGTTTTTTAACCAATAAATAAACTGATCTTGTCGATCATATTTCACACTCATTGTATTAGCTGGCATATTTAGAATATGCGCATCCAATTCTGTTCCGTAAGCTAACCCTGTCCCAAAAACTCCACTTTTTTCGTAGATGGATATGGTATATTGGTTCGTATTAGGCATTTCTATTAATTTATCTATTAATTCGCTTAATACAGAAACTCCTGTTGCTCCGGCTCCAATGATGGCTATTTTATATTGATTTAATGTCATGTTTTTTTGTTTATCGTAATTTTATTTCAAGCTCGAATAATTAGATGTGCGAAAACAATAAAACTTACCACCTAAATATCAAATAATTACAAAAACGCTCTTAAACCCTTTAAAAATAATATATAACAGCAGCTACAAAAATAGCTATGTCTAAAAAAACAATAATTAAAGTGTTTTATTACTAACACATTCTGTTAAAACAATTAAAAAACTCCGTATAAGGCTCTTTTTTATATCAAAAAAACTCTATTATTAACAAAAAATAACACATTATATGCAACAAACATTTGTATTAACATCTCGTCTTGCAAACACAAACCAACACACCTCTAAGCCTATATAAAACTAGTCCTGTTTTTAAAATCTATCTACTGTCAGGGTACCAGTTAAGATGGTTCTTATGCAAGAGTCTAAATACCGACAGATATAAAAACAGCACTTATAAGCTTCTAATTTCTAAAATTAAGATAGTATTTTACTGTCTGAAAGTAATTTATAATAGTACGTCTAAGCGTTTGTTCCTATTCAATTTTAGGATCTTTTTACACCATAACCCTTTTTAAAATAGCATGAAGAATACTAGTTTTTTTTATAATCTAATGGAATTGAATTTAGCTATGGTTCTAATTAGCACCTCGGGTGCATTAGGAAAGTACATAGATATGCCCGTTCCCGTAACCATAGCATTTAGAGCTTTTTTAGCCGCTTTTATTTTGTTTCTATTCTGTAAATGGAAAAAGATCTCTTTCGAAGTTATAAAAAAAGACCGATTAATGATTATGGTGAGTGGTATATTATTAGGACTACATTGGATTACCTATTTTTATGCTCTTAAGCTATCTAATGTAGCTATAGGTATGCTCTCCCTCTTTACCTATCCCGTAATTACCTCTTTTCTAGAGCCCTTAATACTTAAGACAAAATTCCAAAAAATGCATTTACTTTTAGGTGCTTTAGTACTCTTAGGCATCTATTTTCTTGTACCTAATTTTAGTTTCGAAAATACTTATACCAAAGCTGTTGGATTTGGTGTACTGTCTGCATTTTGCTATTCTTTACGGAATTTATTTATGAAAGATAAAGTAGCTATATACCATGGATCTACACTAATGTTTTATCAACTAGTAGTTTTAGGCGTAGTACTATCTCCCTTACTTTTTGTAATGGACACCTCTGGCATCACAACCCAATGGCCTGCATTACTGGTGCTAGCATTAGTAACCACTGCAATTGGACATACTATTTTCTTATTCAGTTTTAAAAGATTTTCTACCACAACAGCTAGTATTATAAGTAGTATACAACCTGTATACGGTATTATTATAGGAATTCTTTTTTTAAACGATGTTCCAAAAATAATTACTCTAGTTGGGGGCACACTTATCCTTACTTCTGTAATAATAGAAAGTGTCCGTTCTTATAAGCAAAAAACGGTTTTACCTCAAGAATCTTAAAAACCTAAACTGTTTTATAGTTACTATAAATTCAAAAAGGCAGTACACAATACCACTCTTTTATTAGTGATATTGTGTACTGCCTTTTTTTTTGTGAATAAAACAAACCTAAAACCTTTACCAACCTAGTGTCTAACGCCCCGCAGTATTCATATTACTAAAAACTTTGTAATACTACCTATACAGATTAACATTCCATAACGTAAAAACTAACAAGTTACTCCGCCTAAGTAAAATCGTTTACTAACTATGCAATACAACAATCCATAAATATTCATTCACTTAAAAAAATTAGTCATACAGATATGCATCCATAGTAACATAATTTCAAAAAAAAGAGTCCAAACAATACTAAAATTGTTCGGACTCTTTAACCTAATTATATATGAAATACTTTTATATAAGTATTAATTATTTTAAATCGAATCTATCTAGTTCCATTACTTTAGTCCAAGCTGCTACAAAATCTCTAACAAATTTTTCTTTAGAATCGCTACTAGCATAAACTTCTGCTACGGCTCTTAGTTCCGAGTTAGAACCAAAAATAAGATCGGCTCTACTAGCTGTCCATTTTAGGTCGTTAGTCTCTCGACCTCTACCCTCAAACTCCTCTTTAGTATCGGAAGTAGCTTTCCATTTTGTACCCATATCCAAAGCATTTACAAAGAAATCGTTGGT
>CALGNG010000359.1 GCA_937958735.1 uncultured Aquimarina sp.
TTTACTAAAAATTACATTAGCAAGTATTTTTGCCGCAACCACAGTTGTTAGTGCACAAGTTTCTGATGAGTGTAAGAAAAACGCATCATTAGGAATAGAAGCGGTTAAAGTTAAAAATTATACAGAAGCAGAACCTTATCTGTTAAAAGTGCGGAAAGATTGTCCTAAGTATAGTTTGTCTACTTATGTGAGTAGCGAAAGACTAATTAGGGCAAAATTAAAAAAAGCAGCCCCAGCAGAAAAGCAAACCATAGCTAAAGAGCTTATCGCTTTGTTAAAGGAGAGAAAACAAAATTTTCCTATAAAAACAAAAGACGGGGATTTGTATTCTGACATTGCTCAAATAATGAGCGATACCAAAATGGGAACAAAAGAAGAGCAGTTTAATTTATTTGATAAGGCTTATAAGTCTGATAAAGCTAACTTTACGGGACCAAAGAAAATGTATACCTACTTTGGTTTATTGGTAGATTTACAAAAAGAAGGTAAAAAAGAAGTTCAAGAAGTTTTTGATCTTTATGATGACCTGTCGGATAAGATAGGGGTGGAGCAAGCTAAAAAAGCAAAATTAGTTGCAACTTTATCAGAAAAAGAAGAATCTGGTGCGTCTCTGTTAGGTAGAGAAAAAAAGAAGCTTAAAAGAGCAGGTAATAGCTTGAAAATTTACGGACAAGTAGAAACTTATATAGAAGGTAAATTAGGGAAGTTGGCAGATTGTCCAAATTTATTGCCAATGTTAGAGGCGCAATATACAGCTAACGAGAATAATTTGGAGTGGGTAAAAAGTTCGGCAAAACGTTTGTATAAGAAAAAATGTACCGAGTCGCCTTTATTCTTAAAATTAGTAGAAAAACAACATAGTTTAGAGCCTTCTGCAGCTACAGCAAATTATTTAGGAAAACTTGCGGGTCAAAGAGGTGATGCGGTGGCAGAACGTAAGTATTACGACCAGTCGGCAGAATTAGAAACCGATCCTAATAAACGTGCAGATGTTTATGCAAACATAGCACATGCTTTAAAGAAAAAAGGAAGTTATGGACAAGCGCGTAAATATTATCGTAAAGCAATAGAAAACAAGCCTTCTTATGGTTTGGGGTATATCCAGATTGCTAGTATGGTTGCTAGTAGTGCTAATAACTGTGGTAGCGACGAGTTTAATAAAAGAGCGGTATATTGGTTGGCGGCAAATTATGCTCGTAGAGCAAAAAGAGTGCAGCCTTCGCAAACCAAATATGCAGACAAGTTAATTGCTAATTATATGGGAAGTGCTCCATCAAAAACCGATGTATTCCAAAAAGGAATGCAAGGGAAAACAGTTTCTGTTGGTTGTTGGATTGGAGAGTCTGTTAAAGTGCCTAACTTATAATCAAATCCCATAACGGGAATGAAAAATAATAATACCTATAGATTAAGAAACATTGTTGCAATTTTTATTGCGACAATGTTTTTTTATGCCTGTACGGCAGATAAAGGAAAGGGGAAGGCGGTAAACTTTAAAGAGGTAGCGCAAGGAGTGGGTAAAGAGGTGACAATAAAGCATACCGATTCGGGACGCTTAACTGCAATATTAAAAGCACCTGTTTTAAAAGATTATACCCATGTGGATTTTCCGTATACTGAATTTCCGGAAGGTATGGAGTTGGTGATTTTTGATAAAGAAGGAGGAGAGTCAAAAGTATTTGCGGATTACGCCATCCAGTATAAAAAAACCAATTTAATAGATCTAAGAGGGAATGTAAGGGTATATACTTCGGATAGTTCGGAATTAAAATCGCCGCAATTATATTGGAATCAATCCTTAAGTTGGGGGTATACAGACAAGCCTTATACGATAAAGGCGAAAAATGGATCAATCAATAAAGGAGATGGTTTTGATGCAAATCAAAAATTCACGATCTTTAAATCAAGAACCAATCAAGGGGAACAAATCTTAAAAGACTAATTCTTTTAACTAAACAATACAATTTTGAAAACAGTATCTATAATTTTTCAATACGCATATTTAATTGTTGCTGTAGTAATGGCTTTTCAGGCTGTAATAGAATTTAAAGATGGCGGATCTAGAGTTTGGCTTTATGTTTTATTTGCTTTAGGGGCATTAGCTATGTTTTTTTTTAAAAAGCATTTTAATAAAAAATTTAAAAATTAACGTATGTGTTGTAGTAAGTTTGTTTGTATAAATTAAACGTTAAAAAGTTGGTGGCCTGTAAGAAATAGGTTGCATTACACTCTCTAAACGAAAACGATTGTTTTCGTTTTTTTTTTAAATAATAAAGCGTTATTTTCGCTGCTTTATGTAATAAAACTCACCCTAGATGGCAGTATTAAATAAAATTAGACAACGCTCATTTTTTCTTATCGTAATTATAGCGTTGGCATTATTCGCTTTTATATTAGCGGATTTATTCCGAACAGGAGGCTTTAGTGACAACAAGGCATTAAAGACAATTGGAGAAGTTAATGGCGAGGAAATAAGAACTTCGGATTTTCAAAACAGATTAGAAAGAACAGGTCAAGGTAGAAGTAGCATGGCTATTGTTAATAGTGTGTGGGATCAAATGCTTAACGAGGAGGTTGTTGCGCAGCAAGTAGAGGTGGCAGGAATTAAGGTGGATAGCGAGCATTTTAAAGGTGCTGTAGAAAAGGCTTATTCTAACGATCCTACTTTTCAAAACGAGGCAGGAGTATTTGATTATGCTAAAGTGCAGTCTTATGCGAATAACTTGAAAGAAGAAGATCCACAACGTTACAGAACTTTTTGGTTAGGTTTAGAAAAAGAACTTTTAAAAAACACAGCATCTAATGTGTATTTTGATATGGTAAAGGCAGGGGTTAGTTTTTCCGAAAAAGAAGGAGAAATAGCTCATAAGGCAGATAATGAAACTGTAAGTCTTAAATATGTGCAATTGCCTTATAGTAGTATAGCAGATAGTACGGTTACTGTTTCTAAATCAGAAATAGCTAGTTATATTAAGGATCACGAAGGGCAGTTTAAGCAAGAAGCAAATGTAGACTTGCTTTTTGTGAAGATTAATGAAAAAGCATCTTTAGAAGATGAAAACGCAATTAAATCAGACTTGCAATCTTTAATTGGAGATACTGTAGAGTATAATAATCAAATAGGGGCTAACGATACCATTGCAGGTTTTGCTTCTACGAAAAGTGTAGAAGAGTTTGTGGCGGCTAATTCATCTACAAAAACAGCTTTAAAATTTCAATTTAAAAATCAGTTAAGTAAAAATATAGCGGATAATTTATTTGATGCAGAGGTAGGGAAAGTTTATGGGCCATATAAAGATGGTGCTGTAATGAAGTTGGCAAAACTAGTTGCCGAAACAAAAATGCCAGACTCTGCTAAAGCAAGTCACATCTTAGTTTCTTGGGAAGGTTTAAGAACAGGACAAGACGTAACAAGAAGTAAGGAAGAAGCTAAGGTGTTAGCAGATAGTATTAAAGCAGTAGTTTCTAATTCAAAGAAAAAATTCGAAGAATTGGCTTTAGAATTTTCTGCGGATAAATCCAATAGCAGTAAAGGTGGGGATTTAGGATATTTTACTCCTGGAGCTATGGTGCCAGCATTTAACGATTTTGTTTTTGAAGGAAAAGAAGGGAATACAGGAATTGTAGAAACTCAGTTTGGATATCACATAATTAATATTAAAGATTTAAAAGAGAAGAAAAAAGCGGTTAAAATAGCTACGATTACTAGAGCTATCGAGCCTAGCGAAAAAACAATAGGAGAGATTTATGCTAATGCTTCAGACTTTGTGCAAAATGCAAAATCGGGTAACTTTAAAGATGTGGCTAAAGAAGCTTCTTATGTAGCAAGTCCTGTTTCGGGTGTAAAGGCTTTGGACGAGTATATTCCAGGTGTTGGGCAACAACGATCTGTAGTTAAATGGGCTTTTGGAGAAGAAAATAAAGAAGGAAGTGTAAAAAGTTTTGATATTCCTACAGGATACTTGGTGGTAAAAGTGGTTAGCAAAAAAGAAGCAGGCCTTAAATCTGTAGAAAACGCCTCTTCGGAAGTGTTACCTATTTTGCGTAAAGCAAAGAAAGCAGTATTGTTAACAGCAAAAATTAAAGCTAAAGATTTAGAAAGTATAGCTGTTTCTAATGGGACAACGGTAAGAAGTGCCAGTGCGGTAAGTTTTAAATCGGGTTCTATTAGTGGGGCTGGAGTAGAGAAAAAAGTAGTAGGTACAGCTTTTGGATTAAAAGAAGGTGTAGTTTCTGCTCCTGTTGCAGGAGAAAAAGGGGTGTACGTTGTACAGGTAACAGCTAAAACAGCGGCGCAAAAATTGGCTTCTTATAAAGGAGTGGCCAATAAAACTAAAACAAGTGTTGTTAGTGGTGCACAATCTGCTGTAACCAATTCGTTAAAAGAAGGATTAGAGATTACAGATAGAAGATCTGATCTGTATTAAGGTTAAAATAATAGCAGAGTATAAGCGAGTAAGACTTAAGGTTTTACTCGCTTTTTTTTTTGTGAAACAGAATCAAAACTTGAAAAAGGTTGCACTAGAGGATAATAGTTTCTATTTTCGTGGAAAAATAAGCATAGTTGAAAGTCTACTATTGTATAGTGTTATTTGTTTGTCTAGCTATTAAGCCAATTTATACAATTGGTTATATAAGCTATTACGAACTGAATATTGATTATATTGTAGAGAAATACTGTGTAAATAAAGCAAAGCCTAAGTTTAAATGTAATGGTAAATGTCATTTAGCTAAAAAACTTTCCATCTCTAATTCTGTAGTGGATACAGATGCTAGCTCTAAGACTATAACTAATGCTATTAGCGAGGCTTTTGTTCCAGTATACTACCAAGTATCTGATTTTAAAATTACGTTATTACCCTGTCTTTATAGAGAG
>CALGNG010000360.1 GCA_937958735.1 uncultured Aquimarina sp.
TAATAATTCAGACAATAATAATGATAGTCAAAAACTACAAGAAGCTATCGATGATATTAGTAGCCAGTTAAGAAGAAACACTTATGGTAAATTAATTATTCCTCGTGGTAATTACTATTTTACAGATATTGTAATGAAATCAAATATTACTATAGAGGTAAATCAAGGTGCGGTATTATTTTCACAACCTGGAACAAAGAGAAACCAAACAATGTTTCGATTTGGAGATAGAGGCCCCAGAATAACCAATGCTGCTATTATAGGAAAAGGAAAAGGGTTTACTGTAGATTTAAGAAGAAATCCTAGTAGAAATCTTATAGTATGTGCGGTAAGAGATGTTAGGAATTTTAAAATAGCAAACTTTACAATAGAAGATAAAGATTCTGTTTTTGCTTCAATTTTAGTAGATATTAGTGTTATAAACGGTGTGGCTAACTGGTCAAGAAATGGTATTATAGAAAAAATAACACAAAAAAATGCATTGCGTGGATATGGATTAATCCAAGCTTATGCAGCTAATAATATATTTTTTAATAATCTAGATTGCGATGGAGGAGTTACTTTAAGAATCGAAACCGATAACTTGGCCATGAAAGCGGTAAATGAAGGGAGGACCAATCCTAATGTAGGAGGAGTAAACGATATTTATGCAAATAATATTGTTAATAGAAATGGACTAGCTTCGTTAATGCTATCTCCGCATTTTATGAAAAACGGAAAAGTTACAGCAGATAAGATTAGAAGTTTTAATAGTTCCTTTGCAGTAAGAATAGAAAGAGGTTTTGTAGAATTTTTTGCAGCCAATAATTCGATAACAGGACCAGAACACAGAGCCAATACCGAAAGAGTTTTTGGAGCAGGTTCTGTAGAAGAACTGTACAAAAGAGGTGGTAATATTTTTGCGGCTAGGATTACAGCAGAAGCAGCTGCTAATAATTTTTCTAGTGCTAAGTTTAAACCGGGTACTTTTGCCTCTAGTACTAGGATAACAAACGTGCAAGCCAATTATGGTACTACAAGTCAAATTAATTTTAATCATAGACTTTATTTACCTTGTGAAGAAAGAACGGGTAACGGTATTTGTAAGCAAAGAATTGGTAGAGATGTAGTGTTTCATGCACCATCTTTAGCGGCTGTTTACGACAATACTATACCAGGTAATGGCCCTGCATCTGCTGGAAGTTATAATGCCAGTGTAGTAACCAATAATTCTTCGGTAAGAGGATTTCCAGGAGGAGCAAGTAGAATTAAAATAGACCATACGACACCACTAGTTAGAGGTAGAAGTGGATGTAGAGTAACCTTTACAGATTGTAACTAGATAAAACATTTTAATGTCTTTAAATAGTTAATTAAGGTTATTTATAGTAAATTTTTTATGAAAACCGAAGCAATAATAATTGCTTCGGTTTTATTTATAGGTATAAAGTGTCTTTAATTTATAAATTAATTGAATTATAGTGCATTGCATATTAAGAAATTTTTAATATTTTCTAGTGAGTTTTTTCTTTCACGAAAATGTTAAAGTTTGTTAAATGGTTTTTTTGTATCATATATTCATTTTTATTTGATTTTAAGTGGTAATTATTCTAGTTTTATAGTCTTAAAACACAAATAACTATGAATTTAAAAATTAAAAATCTTCTTTTAGCTTCGTTTGCTCTTACAGCTATTGGATGTGTAAATGAGATTGAAGAAATAGATAATGGGGAAGCTTCACCTCAACTTTCGGAATCGGATTTTAGAGTTAAAACGAGTAAGTTTTACACTCCACCAAGTAGCTTTAATAATACTGTAAATTTAGTAAGCGATTACGGGGCGAATAATAGTGATACTGTAAATGATAGCGAGGCTTTAAATAATGCAATAGATGATCTTTCTCCAGAAGGAGGAAAAATTATTATACCAAGTGGTAATTACCATTTTGGAAATGTAAAAATGAAATCTAATATTCATATCGAAGTAGCCGATGGAGTAACCATTTTTCCAATAAGAGGTATTAGGGATGGAAGACCTAACCGCTTGTTTGATTTTGGAGGTAGTGGACAAAGAGCTGTAGAAAATACAAGTATTACAGCTGCTAGTGGTCGTTTTACAGTAGATTTTACAGGACAACAAAATTTAGATGTATATTTTGCCAGATTAGGCGAAGTAAACAATTTTAAAATTTCCGATTTTGATATTTTAGATCAAAGAACAGAATTTGCTTCTATTTTAGTAAGTTTTATTAATAAGAATAATGTAGACGAACCATGGCCACATAATGGTATTATAGAAAACATTACTCAAACCGATGCCCATACTGGTTATGGATTAATACAAGGTTATGCAGGAGATAATATTTTATTTAGAAACCTTAAGTGTACAGGAGGGGTTACATTAAGATTAGAAACAGACGATCAAGCAATGCGAACAGCAGGTAAAGGGGGTTTAAGAGATATATTTGCTAAAACTATAGAGTGTGAATCGGGTATTACACCAATAATGTTTTCCCCTCACTTCCAAGAAAACGGAAAAGTAAGAGTAGACGATGTTACTGCAACAGGTTGTGCTTATGCGGTTAGAGTAGAGCACGGTTTTATCGAAATTTTTGATAATAATAATACTTTTGATGTAAACATCCCGGAAGATGGACAAAAGTTTAGAGCTAGTATTAATACTATTTTAGGAGGTAATGGAGCAACATCTGCTGTTTACAGAAGAAATAGAGGAAGAACTTGGGCAGTAAGAATTTCGAACAGCTTTAACCAAGCCGCTATAGATAGTAGTGATCCTTTTATAGTTAATGGCTTAGGAGGAATTACTCCAGGTGTTTTTGCTACCTCTAATGTTACAAACGTAAAAGTAAATTACAGGAGTAGTGGTGCTAAATCCAAGCAATCTTTCCTACGTTACTTACCTTGTTCAGAATGGTCAGACGTTTGTCTTCCTCAAGGCTTAGGGGTTTCCAATGGTTTCGAATATAATACACCCTCTTTAGGTGTTACTTATGATATTACAGAAAATAATAGAAAGCCAGGTAATTATAGAATTAATGTAAGAAGAACTGTTGTTTCTGGTTTTCCAGAAGGTTACCTTTTAAACGTAGCCTACGATAGCGAACCTATTTGTAATAATGGTGTAGGTACTATTAGTAATTGTAACTAAAAGTATTTAATTTCTTATTTTATATAGTATTAACAAAATAGGCTGCCTAAAAATTAATTTTTAGGCAGCCTATTTTGTTTTATTTAAAAATTTTTAGCGTGTTTTTTATCTTTTAAGATTTTCTAACTGTGCTTTTTGCTCTTCGGTTAAAGTTTTTTTAAACATCTTTCTGTTTTGTTTTATAGCCTCCCTATTAGCTTTAAAGGTAGACTTCTGTTCGCTAGTTA
>CALGNG010000361.1 GCA_937958735.1 uncultured Aquimarina sp.
CTCTTGACTGCCAGTCAAGCACTCTAGCCAACTGAGCTACATCCCCTTTTGTATTACAAAGATATAACTATCTACTAATTTTTAATCTAAAATCTATATTAATCTAATTTCAATTATATCTTGGCTTGCAAGGTGTATAAATTATGGTAACGTCCTTCTTTTTCTATAAGTTGGTCATGGGTACCGCGTTCTGCTATCTTACCTTTCTCGATTACTAAAATTTGATTGGCTTTTTTAATAGTACTTAAACGGTGTGCTATTACTAGCGTGGTACGACCTTCCATTAGGTTTTCTAAACTTTTCTGGATTAAAGCTTCGCTTTCTGTATCCAAATTAGAGGTAGCTTCGTCTAATATTAATATTCTAGGATTAGCCAAAATAGCTCTAGCAATAGCTATACGTTGTCGTTGTCCTCCAGAAAGCTTTACCCCTCTTTCCCCTATTAGAGTTTCTAAACCATCGTCGAACCTGTCGGTAAACTCGTTTACATAAGCGGCTTCTACGGCTTTTTTGATTTCTTTATCGCTAGCTGTTGCGTTGGCAAAAACAATATTTTCCTTAATCGTTCCTTCAAACAAAAAGTCGTCTTGCAATACTACTCCCAACTGATTACGATAACTACTTAGAATTGTTTTACTTAAATCTGTATTGTCTATAGTTATTTTACCAGAAGATGGATTTAAGAAAGAAGCCGTTAAGCCTGCAATGGTAGATTTTCCTGATCCAGAACTTCCTACTAGAGCCGTAACTGTACCTTGGCTTGCCGAAAAAGAAATGTTATGTAATACTTCTTTTGCTTCTTCGTAAGCAAAACTTACATCGTCAAAAGTAATGCTCCCTTCTATTGCTGGAAGCTTAATAGTACGAGAAGGCATATCGTCTTCCGATGTTTCATTCATTAACTCTTCGGTTTTATCTAAACCAGCTAAGGCATCGGTAATTTGGCTACCTACATTACTCATTTGTACGATAGGGGCAATCATAAAACCTAGCAATAGCGTAAAGGAAATAAACTCTCCTGTGGTTAAGGTACCGTGCATTATTTTATATCCCCCAATACCCATAATTCCAATAGAGGCTAAACCTAAAAGAAATGCGGAAGAACTAGTCATTAATGCAGTTGCCGTTAAACTTTTCTTTACATTTTCGAACAAACTTAAAGCTCCTTTTTCAAAAGTCGCGTTTTCTTGCGCTTCGGCATTAAATCCTTTTATAACCCTTACTCCTGCTAAGGTTTCGGTTAAGCGCCCTTTTACTTCGGCATTAATTTTGGCTCGTTTTCTAAAAATAGGTCGTATAAATTTGAATGCCTTAAGAGCTATTACACCAAATATAGATACGGGAACTAGCACAAAAAGCGTCATCCCTACACTAATTTTAAGTAATAAGAATAACGAGATTATCGCTGTAAAGGTACCTCCTATAAGTTGTACTAATCCTGTTCCTATAAGGTTTCTTACTCCTTCTACATCACTCATTATCCTAGAAACCAATGCTCCTGATTTTTGATTATCGAAAAAAGATATGGGTAAGGATAATACTTTTTGTTGTACTTGTATTCTTAATTCCGAAATTAAATATTGTGCTTGTACACTTAAAATCTTAGTAAGCAAAAAAGAAGATATAGATTGTATTGCTATGGCTAGCACAACTCCACCTATAAGTATTTTTAACATTTTTTCGTCTTGCGACGGAATAATGTCGTCTAACAAGTATTTACTAGCTAGAGGTAATGCTAAAGCAGTTAACCTGCTAATTACTATTAGAAGCAATCCTGTAAGCACAATTTTTCTTCTAGGCCAAATAATAGTTTTAAATGCCGAAAGTAAATTGTTTTTTTTATTCTCTTTCATAAAATAGCGTATTCGAATTCCCTTAAAATAATTAGCTTATTTAATAAATAGTAGTGGTTATACCTCTTAAAGACGCTAATGCGCTTTTATTTGATACGAAGCAATGTAATTAGATTTAGGGTTTAAGGTTTTACTACCTTCTTTTTTAAATAAATCCTGAACACTTTCTATAGTGTCGGCATGGCCAACCCAAGGCTCTATACACACATATGGAGCTCCTGGTTTTGCCCAAATTCCTAAAAATTGAAAATCGTTATAAGTAACAGTTAATAATTTCCCATTGGGACCACATAAAGTTACTGCTTTAGATTTTAAATCTTTAAATACTAAGGCATCGTCTACAAACGAGGTAGTTTCTAACACATAAGTTTGTGTATTATCTAACACTAATGCTGTCTTACCATTAAACAGTCCCTTTTCATTTAAAAAATGCCTTGCACTGTTTTCTTTTTGTTTAAACTCTAAACTGTAATCCGAGTAAGAGGTATTCTTATCTACTGGACAATTAAATGCTGGATGCCCACCTATAGAAAAAGGCATAATCTCTTTTCCGTGATTAATAACTTCGTGGGATATATCTAAGGTTTGCTCTTTTAAATGGTAGGTGATTATCAATTCAAAATTAAACGGATATAGGCTTTTAGTATCTTTATCTGCGGCAATACTACATTTTAAAGTGGTACCATCTATTTTTTCTAATGTCCAATTAAGGTTACGCACAAAGCCATGCCGTGCTAATTCGTATTTTTTTGAATTATAGGTATAAAAACCTTCTTTTAGCTCTCCAACAATTGGAAACAAAATTGGCGCATGCCTTCCCCAATATGCTGGATCGGCTTGCCATAATAATTCTGTACTGGTTGCTTTATTATAAATACTTGTTAATTCTGCTCCATCGGATTTTACCGATACTTTTAAGTATTCGTTTTCTATATAGTGGTTTACTTTTGTATCTACTGCCATAATTTACATCTCTATTTTCTTACTTTTTTTGACCAAAGTAATAATTTATAAAGATAGTTGGATGCTTAAAATTATGATAGAAATAAATGCTTTTTATACTATTTTTAATACCTGATTAATCTATTTTTTAAATCTACGATTAGCGACCTTATCGCCTTTTGTTTTAGGCTTTTTATATTTTTTAGCTATTTCTCTTCGATAAGATCCTCCTAGGTTTTCTTTTTTATTTTTTTCTTTCTTTTCATGAAAAGATGCTCCTTTTACAGGTCCTTCCGCTCCCTTTTTACGTCTAGAAGTATCTATTTCTACTACCTTAGGACGTTCTTCCGGAGTTAATTCGCTAGAAATTTCGACTTCTTTAGGAAAAGGAATTAGCGCAACTTCCATTTGCATTAAATTCTCTATATTATCTAAATAGTCTTGCTCTTTTTCTGTAGACATTACAATGGATTGTCCTTTTTTATTTGCACGTCCTGTTCTACCAATACGGTGCATATAATTTTCCGGATAATCTGGTGTGTCTATACTAATTACATGAGATACTTCTTCGATATCTACTCCACGCGCCATTACATCTGTGGCTATTAAGATTCTATTTCCTCCTTCTCTAAACTGGCGTATGCTTCGCAGTCTGTAATTTTGTGTTTTATTGGAGTGTATTACACAGGCTTCCCCTGGAAAGACTTCTTCCAAATGTTCAAAAATCATGTCTGCCTTGCGCTTATTACCTCCAAAAATAATTACTTTATTAAACGTTTCGTAATCGTCAAGTAAATGTACCAGTAGATTTAGTTTAGTATAGAAGTTCTGAACCTTATAGGCACTTTGTGTTATATTTTCTAAAGGTGTCCCACTAACCGCTACAGAAATACGGGTAGGCTGTATAAAAGAATCGTTTATTATTTTAGTAACCTTATCCGTCATGGTTGCCGAAAACAAAATACCTTGACGTTGTCTTGGTAATAATTCTAATATATTTTCGATTTGGAATTTAAACCCTAAATCCAGCATTACATCCACCTCGTCTATAACAATTTTCTGAATGTTTTTTAAGGCTACAGCTCTGGACAATGCCAAATCGTAAAGTCTTCCTGGTGTGGCTACGACTATATCTACACCTTCTGCTAAGGCTTTCTTTTGTGTATTAATATTAGTTCCTCCAAAAACCCCAAGTACTCTGTGGTTTAAGTATTTACTTAATTTTTCTAATTCTCCTTGTACTTGTAATACCAATTCTCTAGTTGGTACAATAATTAACACCCTTGGATTTAATTGTTGGCTGTATGGTAGTACCCTTAAGATAGGTAAACTATAAGCCAATGTTTTTCCCGTACCTGTTTGCGCAATACCTACTACATCTCTTCCAGACATTATTACAGGAAAAGATCGCTCTTGTATAGGAGTTGGGGTTTCAAATCCCAAATCGTTTAACGCATTAATAAGTGGGGTATTCAGGTTTAAATCAGAAAAATTCACGATACATCTATTTTATGCAAAGGTAAGGTTATTGATCTTGTGGCACTATATGTTAGTTTGTATTTAATTAATGTGTCTAAAAATAGATTCCTTACAACAAAACAAAAACCTGCTTTTATTAAAAAAAACGATACGACTACCTGCTTTTGTCTATTATACAAGATGAATGGATGATGCTTAATTTACCTATTTATCTGCAAACAGGCTTAAAATCGATATAATTTTAACCCGTTATGCAATGTTAATGTATCTGTACTCCGAAATTTTAGAATCTATACACATTGCGGATAGCCATTAAAAACTATATTTTTACAGACTTAAAAAGAATATTCTATGAATCTATCGCTGGAACATATTACTAGACCTGCTATTACGAGTACCGAAAAACCAAATGCATTATTCCTTTTTCATGGATACGGGAGTAATGAAAATGATTTATTTAGTTTTGCCTCGGAATTACCAGAGGACTTATTTATTATATCGGTACGTGCTCCAATAGCTATGCCTCCTAATGGTAATGCGTGGTATACGATTCATTGGGACGGTCCCGACGGAAAATTTAACGATACGGAAGAGTCTATTGCTGCCCGAGATCTTATTGCTAATTTTGTAAAAGAAGCTACAGAGGCGTATAATCTTAACCCCAATACCATTTCTCTTTTAGGTTTTTCTCAAGGTTGTATTTTAAGTCTTGCCGTAGCACTAAGTTATCCCAAGCTAGCTAAAAATATTATTGGTCTTAGTGGTTATATTGATCCCGAAATGCTATTACCAGGTTACGAAACTGCCGACTTTTCTAGTCTAAATATTTTTGTTTCTCACGGAACCGTAGATCAAGTTATTCCTGTAGAGTGGGCTAAAAAAACCCCTTCTTTTTTGGCTAAAATTGGCATTGAAACTACACTTAAAACCTATCCTGTGGGACATGGTGTAGCACCTCAAAATTTTTATGACTTTAAAGAGTGGCTAATCGCTAGAGTTTAATATTATTTTATAAAACAAAAAAGTGCTTGATTACTCAAGCACTTTTTTGTTTTATAAGCAGTAAAATATTATTCTACTATCATTTTTTCTGTAATCGTTTTTTCTTCATAACTATAATTTACAAAGTAAATACCACTACTTAAACCATAAGAACCTAGATTAACATCTATACTCGAGTTGGATTTTGTTACATTTATTTTTGCCACAGTAGCTCCTAAAATGTTTACAATTGTTAAAGTTGCCTCTTTTCTTACATCTATTGTTGGTAAAGAAAAGGTAACATTACCTGTTGTAGGGTTAGGGTATATTTCAAATTTAGAATCGATAGTATTAATTTCTGAAACTTCCGCTAAACTTAATGTGCTTTGACACGGGCTTGTTGCACTAAAAGATAGCTTAGGTCCTTTTAATGCGTTAGAAGAAGATTCAAACGAAACATCGTTTCCACTAGATTGTTCTACTATTAAACTAACAAAATTAGTGCTAGAAGCAATGGTTAAAGTTGGAAATTCTATTTTATAAACTTGTCCTTCTCTATAGGTTCCTGTAATTGTTCCTATTTCTTCTAATTTATTTGGAGCGTTACTGCTAGATAAATTATTTTCTGTCCAGCTATTGCCATCTGCTCTATATACTTTTATTGTACCATTACCTCCATCTCTAGCTACTGTTAATTCTAAAGCAATATTATTGGTTTCCGATACACTTCTAAGGTCGTACTTTATATAAGTTACACGGCTATCCTCGTTTACTCTTAAAATATCTGAATTTACTCCACTACCGCTTTGAATAAAAGCATCTTCGACAGAAGTTATCTCTTGGTTACTTATTCTGGTAGAAGCAAGTATTCCTATACAATCGCAGTCTGCATTTAGTTTATCGTTTATAGTACAAATATCGCCATCGTTACAAGATGCTCCTATTACACAAGCTGGTGGCGTTATAGGGTCTGGCGTTACAGGGTCTGGGTCTGGAGTAACTACTGGGTCTGGATTTCCTAAATTAATGGCATAAAGTGTTCCGCCTACTGGTGGATCTAATTTAGAATTCGGGAAATTATCGATACGTTCTTGTGTAGACAGTCCTAACTTTTTAGGCCCTGTATAAACTATGTTAGAATCCGACCAAGGTCTTCTTGGTCCAAAATCGTGATTAAATTGTACACAATCGTTTCTATATATCCAATTTGGTTTTGCGGAGTTTCGATGTCTAGAAGACCATGGCCCCATAATAGCAAAATAAATAGGCTTTCCGCTTCTTGCTTCTCTAAATGGAGTGGATACGGTATCACCAGGCGCTACTGGTGGCATATCGGAAGGTAAGGTAATGCGATTGTTTTCTATAAGATTGTTAACATCGTCTCCACTATGAAAACTTACTTCTTGCTTAAAGTCGTTATCGTATACTACGTTAAACTCTACATTATCCCCTTGTAAAGAGATATGTCTAAGATGTGTAATACTACAACCTGTAATTAGATTATCGCTGTTAAGAATAAAGAAATACCCTTGCGCACCTCCAGCTTTTTTATGTGCTCCATCTACTATTAAGTCTCTAAAAGTATTGTGCTTGGCATTACATCTTAATGGATCTTTAACCGCATTTAAAAGTGTTACTTTATCTAACCAGCAATTTCTAGTATCGTCCCTCATTAACACCGTAACATTATCGTTTCCTCTGACTTCATCATTCTGGTTAATACCATAATTCCATTTATATTTCGGAACTCCCAATATACTGTTTACCGTTAGACTATATACCCCAGCATTTTGTATCCCTGAAAAATAAAAAGCACTTCCTCCTTTTATATCTATAGTACAAATTACCCCTTCTCTTGTTTCTCCTGTAATAGAAACATTACTTTTCATATTAATTCTACCATTAATATTATAATTCCCGTTTTTTAAGGTTAGAAGTCCTCTTTCTCCATTTCTAAGAGTATTGGATAATTGGTTTATAGCATTGTTTATTGCATTAGAATTCCCTGGGTTTATAGACGAAAATTTTTGAAAACCACTATCGTTTGGAAAAGGGATTCCTCCTTCTACCCCTGCCTTAGACCAGCGATCCATTTGCGGATAATCGCTTCTATTTTGATTTATAGAATTTCTGTTAACAGTAATTCCAGAGTCGCCAACCTTAAGTTGTGCAAATAAATTTCCTGTAACTAAACAGGTCAAAAAAGTTAAAAAATAAAGATTAAAATAATTACTCATGAGCAGTTTGATTTGTTATTAATACTCAAATATAAATAGTTTAAACCTCTTTAAAACATAAATTATCATCTTTTAGATAAAGAACAATTTTAATCTATAAAAGGAATAACAACTCCATTTTTCACCTTTAAATGTAAGCACATTAACACTTACATTTAATAAAAATTATTTCTGGGGGTTACTTCTTAGCTCCATTAAATCTTGATCTTTCCCTACTAACTCTAATCGCAGTCTTCTTATTTCTTCCTGTAAAATCTTTACATCTCTAGGTAATTCTTCTTTTATATTTTGCTGAATTACTATTTTGGTTTCGTCTATTTTTTTAGAATTATTTAAATAATCAATATCAAAATTCATTTTTGTTTTTACTGGTTGGGATATAAGAGTAATTTGATCCGATTTTAAACCATTTACATAGGCTTTTACTCTAATCGTACCTGGTACATGCGTGGCTTTTATTAAGGCTGTTGCCGTTCCAAAAGATGTTTTCGCTGGATTAGCAAAATTTGTAAGCCCACCTATAACGGATGCTGGCCCTTCTACTTCAAAATACACTTGCTCCTCTGCAAGTACTTTTTTCGTTCCGTTTTTATCTACTATAGTAGCTCTAATTGGAACAAAATCCGATCCATCTGCCATTAATTCTAGTCCTTGTTTATCTATACT
>CALGNG010000362.1 GCA_937958735.1 uncultured Aquimarina sp.
TAACCCAGACGAAGAAACTAGACATATAACCTATCGCCAACTATATGTAAAAGTTTCCCATTTTGCTAATGTGCTAAAAAATAATGGAATCCAAAAAGGAGATCGTGTCTGCATTTACATGCCTATGATACCAGAGTTAGCCATTGCTATGTTAGCATGCGCAAGAATTGGAGCGGTGCACTCCATTGTTTTTGCTGGGTTTTCTAGTTCTGCTATTGCAAGTAGAATTAACGATTCCCAATGCAAAATGCTTATTACTGCTAACGAAGTATATAGGGGTAACAAAAGGGTTAACCTAAAAACTATTTGCGACGATGCGTTAAGAAACACACCTTCTATAGAGTCTGTAATTGTTTATCGCCGCACTGTAGAACCTACTCCAATGACTCCAAATCGAGACAAATTTTGGTTTAACGAATTACAAAAAGTACACAAAAATTGTGATGCTGTAGAAATGGATGCCGAAGATTTATTATTTATCTTATACACCTCTGGCTCTACAGGAACTCCTAAGGGAATGGTACATACTACTGGAGGCTATATGGTGGGCAGTACTTTTAGTTTTCAAAACGTTTTCCAGCTAGACAAAAAAGATATTTATTGGTGTACCGCAGATATTGGTTGGATTACAGGCCATTCTTATATTATTTATGGACCATTATGCGCTGGTGCTACCACAGTAATGTTTGAAGGTGTACCTAGCTTTCCCGATTATGGAAGGTTCTGGGAAATTTGCGATAAATTAAATGTAACCCATTTTTACACTGCTCCTACAGCAATTAGAGCTTTAGCCAAACATCCCTTAGAATTAGTAAAAAAACACAATTTAAGTTCTTTAAAAGTACTTGGTAGCGTAGGAGAACCTATTAACGAGGAAGCATGGCATTGGTATAACGACCATATTGGTAATGGAAAATGTCCTATAGTAGATACTTGGTGGCAAACAGAAACTGGAGCTATTATGATTTCTCCTTTAGCAGGAATTACCCCTACCCGACCTACTTTTGCAACATTGCCTTTACCTGGCGTTCAACTAGCACTTATGGACGAAGAAGGGAAAGAAATAACCCCTAAACCAGATAAAGCCGAAGGACGCTTGGCTATAAAATTCCCATGGCCATCTATGGCTAGAAGTGTATATAACAATCACGAGCGCTACAAAAGTGTTTATTTCTCGCAGTTTAAGGAAATGTATTTTACAGGGGATGGTGCCTACAGAGATGCAATGGGTAATTATAGAATTACAGGACGTGTAGACGATGTGGTAATAGTATCGGGGCATAATCTTGGTACCGCACCTATAGAAAATGCTATAAACGAACATGAAGCGGTAGCAGAATCTGCTATTGTTGGTTTTCCACACAATATTAAAGGAACAGCTTTATGTGCCTACATTACTCTACATACTGGCAAAACCAAAAATCCTAATTTAATAGCAGAAATAAAACAACAAATAGCCAATACCATAGGCCCTATTGCTAAACCAGATATTATAATTTTTGTTAGTGGCTTACCAAAAACTAGAAGTGGTAAAATTATGCGCCGTATTTTAAGAAAAATAGCCAGTAACCAAACAGATTCTTTAGGAGATATTTCTACACTTCTAAATCCAGATATTGTAGAAGAAATTATAGACACCTTTAAAAAAAGGTAAAAGCACTATTCTTAAATCTCTAATCATAACATACAGCTGTAAAAAAGAAACATTAAACAGCCAGCTTATCCATTAACCAAAATTAATAAAAAGCAATACAAAACAAAATATTAACACATTTTAACAAAAAAAACACCCGTAATTTAATATATAAAGATATTTTACATGAATTAGGATGCGAATACTGTTTTTAATAAAATCCATTTATTAAACTAAATTATGTAAGAATTATAACATAATTTAATAAGTTAAAAAGCTATTTTAAAATAAAATAGCTTTTTTTTTATTTTTTTTGAAATAAATATCTGAAAATAATCTTGTTTACATATAACAATGATAACCAGATACCTATAAATAACACTCTTTAAAAATACCACTTAATTCCTACAACATATTAAGTTAAAATCATAATTTATTAGCCCACACTTCAATACGCAGCGAAAACGTTTTAATAAAATATTGTAATTTTGATTATCCATTACGTCTATAAATAGTGTGATTAATAACTATTTTTTATAATATTAACCATTTAATAAAATAAACAACTAAGAATATGAGAAAAACAATTTCAAAAATTTGCATCTTATCGTTAGCTATGTTATCCATAGGTTGCTCCGACGTCGAAGAAGATACTGCAGTAGATTCCGCTCCTTCTATTAGCGATAACTTAAACCGTGTAACCGATACCAATAATAATTTTTATACCGCACCTAATCGTTTTGCTTTTACTAGAAATCTAATTAGAGATTATAATGATAATAACGTCTTTACAAACAATAATAGAAACGACGATAGTCAAGGGTTACAAGATGCTATAGATGATATTAGCGAAAGAATAACTCGAATGAATGAAAATAGAAACTTAGATAGTAGTGATGGTCCAAATCAACTACAGGCTAGGTTAATACTTCCTGCAAGAGATTATTATTTTTCTGATATAGTTGTAAAATCAAACATGACACTTCAAATAGCTAATGGAGCCGTTATCCATTTAGCCGAAACAGATAGGACTAATCAAAGAATTTTTCAATTTGGAGTTAGAGCAGATAGGGCAGAAAATGTTGCTGTAATTGGTCAAGGTAGAAATGGCTTTACTATAGATTTTAGAGATAATAACCTTAGTGATGGTAAAATTGCTTTTGTACTACACGATGTAAAAA
>CALGNG010000363.1 GCA_937958735.1 uncultured Aquimarina sp.
ATTTAGTGTCGGCCTTAGGTTCTTTAGCAACTCTAATGTATTTTGTATTACGTTATATGGGAAATAGACGATAAAAAATCTAATTAATACAACAACAAAAAGCCTAAGGACTGGAGTCCTTAGGCTTTTTGTTGTTGTATTAATAGTTGGAGCTTTTAACTAATTGCTTTATAGGTAGTCGGGTAAAAGGGTGTCTTAGGCGTATAAAGAGAGAAAAAATATAATTATGAAAAAGAATTTGTTATTTAGGGAATTTGTAGGAGTATTTATTATTACAACTAGTTTTTTGATTTCTTGTGATGGAGATGATTCTTTTGAAGAGGGGTTAATTTCCTCGGAAATTGTTAATGAAGAAGAGGTAGGTAATGTAGAAGAAAAAGAGGAAAGATCTATAATAAGCGAGTTTATTGGGCAATGGCAATTAAAGTCGGTAATCACTAATTTAGGTTGTGAAATTGAGGGGAGTGATTTTTTAGTGCAATTTAAAGATGATAATACTTATGAATTAAAAATTCCAATAGCATCTGAAGTAGGTGTGGGTATTGTAACTAGTGGTTCTGGAGCAAGTGGTACTATAGATGTAATTCAAAATTGTTCTGTTAATATTAAAAAGGGAATATTTATTTCTAATGAAGAAAATAATACAGTATCCCTTTTAAGGAAAAGCGATTTCAAATTTACTGTAGAAGAAAGTAATGAGTTGAGATTGGAATTAAAATCTTCCGATAAAACAGTTATTTATATGTTTGTAAAAGTAGAGTAATTAATAAATATAGGGATACAGTAATTCTTCTTTTACAAGTAATTGTTGCTTTAAAAATTTTGACGAAATTTGCAGTAATATTAAATTAAAATTATGAGTAAAGTAGGAGTTATAATGGGAAGCACGAGTGACTTACCTGTAATGCAAAAGGCAATAGATTTTTTAAAGGAAATTAAAATAGATGTAGAGGTAGATATTGTATCGGCACATCGTACGCCAGAAAAGCTATTTGACTATGCCACTAACGCTCATAAGCGTGGAATTAATGTAATTATTGCGGGAGCGGGAGGAGCAGCTCATTTGCCAGGAATGGTAGCTTCTATGTCTCCATTGCCTATAATTGGTGTGCCTGTAAAATCTAGTAACTCTATAGATGGCTGGGATTCAGTACTGTCTATTCTTCAAATGCCAGGAGGTGTTCCGGTAGCTACGGTAGCTTTAGATGGGGCGTTAAATGCAGGGATTCTGGCAGCACAAATTATTGGTTCACAGGATATAGATGTTCAAAATAAAATTATAAATTATAAATTACAATTAAAAGAGAAGGTGATTTTGGGTTCTGAAAAAGTTAAATCGATATAAACTTTATTTTTTTTTGGTTAAAAAAAAATGTAATTATCTGTATTGAAGTGTTTTTGTTGTATTTATGGTAAATTATGTTATTTCTTTGTAACCATGATTCTTTTATTATAGGTTTGTATGTAGAACACTCGTTTTATAATTTTTTTCATCAAAAAACACAAAGAAAATGAATATTTTAAAAATAAATTCTAGCGTACAAACAGACGCTTCTGTAACAAGAAAATTAGTAGAAGATTTAATTAAAATCCTTGATAGGGATGGAGCAACTATTGTAGATAGAGATTTAAGCAAAGGGGTTTCATTATTATCTCAAGAAATGATTACTGCTTTTTATACTAACCCAGATGATTTGGAGGCAGGGCAAAAAGAGTTGTTAATAGAATCCAACACCTATGTTCAAGAAATTAAAGATGCAGATGTTATTGTTTTTGGTGCGCCAATTTATAATTTTAGTGTACCAGGATCGGTAAAAGCATATTTTGATTTATTGGCAAGAGTTGGAGTAACTTTTAAGTATACAGAGCAAGGGCCTCAAGGTCTTTTGGATAACAAAAAAGTATACGTTGCAATGGCTAGTGGAGGAGTTCCTTTTAATAGTGAAGTTGATTATGCTTCTAAATTAATACGTCAATTTTTGGCATTTTTAGGAATTACAGATGTTACTTTTGTACCAGCAGATCAATTAATGATGGATCAAGACGCTGGTTTAGCTAGGGCAGAAAAAATAATAAAAGAAGTAGCATTAGCTTTATAGGCTAATCTATCTAATATTTTTAAAAGCCACAAACACAGCAGTGTTTTGTGGCTTTTTTTGGTTTGTTACTTTTTATTTAGGGTGATTTTATTATATTGCTTGGTATATGAGTTATTTTAATTCTAAGTTTTCAATTAAAGAATGGAGCGAGGCAGATAGACCCAGAGAGAAGTTGGTAGCTAAAGGTAAAAAAACACTTACCGATGCAGAGCTAATGGCAATTCTAATAGGATCGGGTAATAGGGACGAAAGTGCTGTAAGTTTGTCTAAGAGGATTTTAGCTGATATAGATAATAATTTAAATGAGTTATCCCGTTTAGGAATTTCTCAATTATTAAAATATAAAGGTATTGGTGAGGCAAAATCAATTTCTGTAATTGCAGCCTTAGAATTAGGAAGAAGGCAAGGTTTACAGCAAGTAGTGGCTAATCCATTTATTACTTCCAGTAGCGATGTGTTTTCTATTATGCATCCTTTATTAGGGGATTTGAGTCATGAAGAATTTTGGGTCTTATTTTTAAATAACTCGAATAAAGTTTTAAATAAAAAAATGATAAGCAGTGGAGGGCAAACAGGTACGGTGGTAGATTTAAGGTTAATTTTTAAAATAGCACTAGAATTTTCATCTATAGCCTTAATACTGTGTCATAATCATCCTAGTGGGTCTTTAGTGCCAAGTGGTGCGGATAAACAGGTTACAAAAGACATTAGAAAAGGAGGGGAAACTTTAAATATAAAAGTCTTAGATCATATAATTATAACAGAGAAAAATTATTTTAGCTTTGCAGACGAAGGATTAATGTAATTTTTTCTGGGATAACTAGTTTAGTATATAATCACCTTATTTAATATGAAGCACCTTTTTTTATTATTTGTAGTCTTAATAGCTAACTCGTTTTTTGCTCAAAACAGCTCAAAACTATCTAATTATAGGTATATCTTGTTACCTAATACCTTTTCTTTTCAGAATAAGGCACATGAGTATAACCTAAATAAGTTAACTCAGTTTTTGTTTAATAAATACGATTTTGAAACTTATATAGAAGGTGGGGAAAATAGTCGTTTAAGTACAGCTAATCCTTGCGAAATATTGCGTGTAAATTCTTTTATGCAAGGTGTTTTTAAGTCTAAAGCAACGTTTACTTTTACAGATTGTAGAGGCAAACTTATTTATACTTCAAGTGTAGGGGTAAGTTCAAAAAAAGAATATGATAAATCCTATACAGAAGCAATTCGAGATGTTTTTAAGGTAGATAAAAATATTAATACACATAAATATTTAAAGCGTAAAGAAGAAAAGACAAAAGAAACCTTTAAGGTAAAAAAAACGATTACCTCTAGTAAAGTGTCTAATTTAGATACAAATAATAAACCTTCACTTGAATTAGAATTAAGAGGTAAGAAATACAGCTTTGTTTTGGATTCAGAGACTACGTATAGTATTTTTCTAAATACCGTAAAAATAGGAGATGCTACGCTAAAAGACAAAGATAAGGAGGGTTATATAATTAATGCAGGAGCTCTTAGTGGAGAGGGGAGATTTGATGATTTTGGTAATTTTGAACTAAAGCGTATTAATCCGGCAAGCAATAAAGAATTGTTGGATGTTATGGTAAGAACTAGATAAGGTTGCTTTTTGTAAATAATAATCGCTAACAAGACTAGATTAGTAAAAATGGTTTAAAGTGGTATATTTGCAGGTAAACTTTGATAATTAGTATAAATAGAAATTTATGAAATTTAATATTGCGCTACTAGCCGGGGACGGTATAGGACCAGAGGTTATTGATCAGGCAGTTAAAGTTTGTGATGCCGTAGCTACAAAATACAATCATGAAATTAACTGGACACCAGCATTAACAGGTGCAGCAGCTATCGATGCTGTAGGGGAGCCTTATCCGGATGAAACACACGATATTTGTGTGGCTTCGGATGCCGTGCTTTTCGGAGCTATTGGTCACCCTCGTTTTGATAACGATCCTACTGCAAAGGTACGCCCAGAGCAAGGATTATTAAAAATGCGTAAGAAATTAGGTTTATTTGCTAATATACGACCAACGTTTACTTTTCCTTCATTAATAGATAAATCCCCTCTTAAAGAAGAACGTATTAAAGGAACCGATTTAGTTTTTTTACGTGAGTTAACAGGAGGTATCTATTTTGGAGAAAAAGGTAGAAGAGACGGTGGAGAAACTGCTTTTGATAATTGTGTGTATACAAGAGATGAGGTGACTCGTTTAGCGCGTAAAGGTTTCGAACTAGCTATGACACGTACTAAAAAATTGTGTTGTGTAGATAAAGCTAATGTATTGGAGACTTCTAGACTTTGGAGAGAAACAGTACAAGGTTTGGAAGCAGATTATCCAGAAGTAGAAGTGTCTTACGAATTTGTAGATGCAGTTGCGATGAGGTTAGTACAATGGCCAAATAGTTATGATGTACTAATTACAGAAAATTTATTTGGAGATATTTTAACAGACGAAGCTTCAGTAATATCTGGATCTATGGGGTTAATGCCATCGGCTTCAGTTGGAGAAGAAACTTCTTTGTATGAACCAATACACGGATCGTATCCACAAGCTGCTGGAAAAGATGTTGCAAATCCATTGGCAACAGTATTATCTGCGGCGATGATGTTTGAAGATGCATTTGGTTTAAAAGAAGAAGCAGAAGCAATTAGAGTTGTTGTAAATAAATCTTTAGAAGAAGGTTTAGTTACAGAGGATTTAGCCGCAGGAGGGAAATCATACAAGACTAGCGAAGTTGGAGATTGGTTAGCTAAAAATATATAGTTTTAACTATTTAATATAAGGCTGCCTTTCCGTTGGATAGGTGGCCTTTTTTTTGAAAAAAAATGAGACTACTAGTGTATTTGGTATTGATAACTACGATGATTTGTAGTTGCGATAAAAAAAGAGAACTGAAATCTGAAAATAATAGAATTGTACAAAAGGATACAGTTTCTATTATTAAGACTAGGATAGATTTGCTTAGCGTAAATAAAAAAGTATCCAAGAAAGTAGAAGAAGTATCTAGTTTCGAAATGGTAAGTAAAGAAGTGGATTCTATTAAAAAAGAGCCTTTGTCTAAGGTGGCAGAAATAGTGCCAGAATTAAATAATAATATTGTAGAGTTATATAAGACCCTGCCGAAAGATTTAAAGAATAAACCTATACTAAGTAGATTAAGACAGTTGCAAACCTATTCTTTGCTATTGGAAGATGCGTTTAAAAATAATAAGGGAGACTCTATAACTTTAAATAATACGATAAAACAGGTGTTAGAATCGTATAATGTTTTTGTGCTTCAGCTTAACGAGACAGAAAATCAAATTTCGGAAGATTTCCAAAAAGAATTACAAAAAGCTTCTTTTGCTAGAGATTCTTTAAAGCAAAGTGAAGTAGCTCCTTTATTTTAGAAATTGAAAGATAAAGAGCCAATAAAATTTAACCCAGGGGCAGATATTCCAGAGGAATATACTCGATACCTCTGGTCGGTAATGTTTTCTATAGCGCCAGTAATTTTTATGTTTTTTTGAATAAAATAATGTCCTCTTGCGTTAATTGTAATCCAACTTGGTAGAAAGGGATCTCCATTGGCATTAGTAGCATAGATGTCGGTTTTAAGTTGTTCCGACGGTGCTAGATCGTCAAACTCAAAACCATCGTTAAATTCTGTAAAAAAATCAATACCCCATTTTTTGTTAGAATAAACTAGGTGAATATTCCCAAAGTTGGGCGGTACGTGTCTAACATTAACTTTTTGGCTGTTAGAAAGTGTTTTTCTTCCCTTGGTTATAGTGTAAGCCCCATTAAGGTTAAGATTTTTAATTAGAGGTATTTTTCCAGAAAATTCAAACCCATAGATGACAGCTTTGTTACTATTTTGTATAGAGAAAATACGACTGTTTTCTCCTCTAAACAAAGTACTTTGTTCTCCATTTAGAGTAGATTCTTCTTCTGTTAAGGCATTATTTAATAGTGTGTAATAAGAAGAAAAAGAAAAAAGAAAATTGTTTTTGCTGTAATCTATACTTGTAGAAAAATTATGAGCATACTCGGATTTTAAACTAGGATTAGGGATTATTAATATACCAGGTTTTGAATCAGCAAAAATTTTACCAACGTCATCTATATTAGGAGCTCTAAAGGCAGTGTTTATATTAGCTTTTAATTGTAAGCTACGAGTTGCTTCATAAGAGCCACCTAAACTCCATGTAAAAGCTTCAAAATTGTTATTGGCATTATCAAAAGGGAAGTCTAGTTCTGGTTTTAAAAAATTGGCATTTAATAATACTTTATTGTAGCGAAGTCCTGCCGATAAGAAAAAGGGGGTAGATAAATGCCAATTAATACTGGTATAAGCTCCAATAGATTCCCAAGTAGAATCGTCAGGGTATCTAGTTGCTATATTATTTAATGCTTCTTTGGTGTTAATATTGGTGGTTTGGGCAGTGCTGTTAACGGTGTTTTTAACGTATTCTGCTCCATAGTTTATTTTTAGATTATGAAGGTTTTTTTCGGTGTCTATATTAAATGATATAACATCCAGTTGTTCTTTATTGGTATTTAAAATAAGATCTCCAAAATCACGAGTATTCCTGCTTTCTTCAAAAAATTGATAGGCAGTAGATATTTTTATACCATCGGCTAAAGCGGTCTGTCCTGTGTAGGATACATTTTGAGAACCTAAAAGCCATTTTTGTGGTCCATAAAACCATTCGGCATTTCTAAACTGTCCATCTCTTTTACGTTGTAATCTATCGTATCGATCAAAGTTAGAAGTGGAAGTATAGATTATTTGTGTGTCAAAGGCCCAGTTTTTTGATGGAGTGTAATTAAGTTTTTGTAAGAAATTATATTGGCTGTAACCAGAGCTAATTTGTTTTTTAGGGTTTCTGTTTTTTATAGTAAGATCTACGCCATTTTCTGTGCGAACATATTCGTTTCTTAAAAAATCATCGGGACCATTACTTCCTTGTACAAGATCCCCAAAACGACTAAAAGAAAAGCTGCTTGTAGTAGCCCATTTTTTTAAGGCTAAATTAACGTCTGCATGCGTTGTTTGCTCGTTGTTTGCAGAAGAAGCCCGATGAAAAAGATTCCCGGAAACGGTTTTAAGGTTTTTTTTAGAACGTAGTTTAGGGGTTAAAGTTTTAAAATTTAAAGTTCCTCCAATAGCATCGCTTCCATAAATAACAGACCCAGGTCCAGAAATTATTTCGGCACTTTGTAGTGCTAAGGGGTCTATGGATATAATGTTTTGTAAATTCCCGCTTCTAAAAATAGCATTATTCATGCGTATGCCATCCACGGTAATTAGAATTCTATTGGTAGAAAAGCCCCTAATTATAGGGCTACCTCCTCCTTGTTGGCTTTTTTGGACAAAGATGTTACCGGATTTAGAAACTAGATCTGCGGTGGTTTGGGGGTTAGAATTAGAAATATTATTTTGATTAATACTGGTGATTTTTTTTGATATCTGTCTCTTAGATTGCTTCCATTTGGTGTTCGATACTACTACTTCGTCTAAAGATTCCTTGTAAGGGATTAAAAAAACTTGATTTTGCTCGTTTATTAATTCTTTGCGACTCAAAGTTTTGTCTTGGAACCCTACGGCGAAAAAAGTGAATTTTTCCTGAGGTTTAGAAAATTTTAATAATAAATCGCCATGGCTATTAGTGTAATACTGTTTTTTTGTGCTGTTGGAAATAGCATGCCCTTTGATGATTTGGGTGCCATATTCATTATTATATATCTTAACTATTTGTGCATAGAAAAAAGTAGGGAATATTATGAAAATAAAAAAAAATACTTTTTGCATTTTACTAACTAAATAGTCCTTTTAAAACAGTTAATGATTTTGGTTTTTTGAAGCCTTCTATGTGTAATGTGTAATACAGTAGAAGATCGTCTAATAATTGTAAGCGTTCTGTTTTGGGTATTACAATTGTTTTTAGATTATCAAAATTTGTGCCTAAAACGGTTTTTAAATTATGGGCTCTATTATCTTTAATAGAGTATGGGGTGTTGGAGACGATTTGGAAATTACCTTCAGCTAAATTAAATTCGGGAAGAATATTGTCCGTGGTATCGGGATAAAACCCAATAAAGTAAGATAGTTGGGTTAAAAATAATTGATTAAAAAGCGTGAAATTATTGCTGTCGTCTAGCCAAAAGAAGCTTTGTTTTAAGAAATCAAAAAGACCATTTTCACCTTCATTATCCTTTAATGTTTGGGTTAGTATTTCGGAAATAAAAGCAGCAATGCCTCCTTTTATAATGTGGGTATGTAAGCTTTTGTAGTGGTAAAGGGGTTTAGCTTCTTTTAATCTAAACAAGGTGCTTTTATTGCTATGGATGGCGTCTATTTCTAGTATAGAAAGCGGTTGAAAAAAAGAAGCACTAATTTTGTTTTTTTTATTTTTTAAAACACCTCTAATTAAATAGGTGTTAACTCCTTCATTACGTGTAAATAATTTAACTATTAAATCCGCTTCTCCATAGCGAATGCTATGAAGTACTATTGCCTCTGTTTTTATTTGCATTAATTATCGTACAATAAGTAGCTTGCCAACATTGGTTTGTTGTTGGTCTTCGCCAGTAATTAATATAAGATATACTCCAGATGCTACTCGATTTCCACTAAAAGAGCGAGTGTCCCACTCTACAGCTCCACTTCCACCTCCATTAGAAGAGGTGTTGGTTGTTTCAAAAACAAGGTTTCCTTCGATGTCTGTAAACTTTATGTTAGCTCCAGCTGTAAGGCCTTCGATACGTACATTAACGTCTCCATACTCTGGACGAACAGGGTTAGGGAACACTTTAAATTCATCAAAATTTGGTTTAGCGGTTACAGAATCTACGGAGAATTCGACTAAACCTTTATCGGTGGCGAAAAAAAGACTATTGGTGTCTGAATTAATAACAACTCTTGTTACGTTATTAGAAGGTAAAGGGCTGTTTAAGGAAGTAAAGTGTCGTAATGTTTCTTCTCCATCTGGAGAAACTTGAAAAACTCCACCGCCTACTGTAGAAATCCACTTATTATCTTCGGAATCGACTTTAATATCAGAGATAAATTGATCCGCTAAAAGTTCTTGAGGTAAGCCTTCGTCTAAAAATATAATAGGTTCGGCTTCTGTGGAGCTTGATTCGTTAAAAATAGAATCTGGATTAGAGAGTACTCTAAGGCCTCGATTAGATCCAATCCATAAATTATCGTTTTGATCTAAAGCTAAGGCTCTTACTGTATTGCTTTCGGGGTTTATAAGTCCATTAGTAAACTGTATTATTCTTTTTGTATTAGGGCTATAGCCAAATATTCCGCTTGAAAATGTTCCTATGTAGACGTTATTATTTGTGTCAAAAATAAATTCTTCAGCATTTAAAAATAAGAGACCATTACTTTCGGAATTAATTAATTGTTCTAAATCTGGTTGATCGTTGGTAGGGCCAGTAGTGGAAAACCTTTTAAGTAACTCATCGGAAAAACTGTTAATTAGCCAGAGATTGCCTTCGGAATCGAAATTAGTGCCGAAAACTAAATTTCTACTAAAATCAGGATTAAGTTCAATATTACTATTCTCGTTATTGAAGGTTGTAAAGGAGTTGTTTGAATTGGAATATTCGATAATTCCAGAATTGTAACTACCAAAAATCACACGATCTGAATCATTAGGGTCAATAGTAACACTAATAAGTTCGTTTATATTAAAATCTTCATAAGGGATGTTAAACCAATTCCCGTTTCGTAGTCTAGACACACCATTTTGTGTGTCCGTAGTAAAGGTGTAGAAGTTAGATATTCTGCCATAACAAATCCATAAATCGCCATTCTTGTAATCAATATCGAAAGCATTATTTTGTAATGGGCCAACAGGATTTATGTTTGTTTGGGAGATAAACTCATTTTCGGTAAATAAAAAACCTTGTTCTTCTAAAGAGAAATATATTTTATTGTTTATAAAAGTAATATTATCTACGTTAGTGTTTATTTCTTCAGGGTATTCAATACTTTCTATAATAGAAAAAGAGGGATCTAATCTAATGTATTTATCTATATGGGATATAGATAATTCATTATTGCTTATAGATAAATTGGTAATGTTACTAGGGTCTGTATAGACTTCGTTAAATTGATTTCCGTCAAAGGCGTAAATTCTATTAGTAGTGTCTCTAGCAATTAATTGACTAGCAAATAATTTGAAGTCTGCAAGTGTAAGAGAGCTATTAGCGCTTATGGGCTCCCATTCTTCTGCCAATAAGAGGTTTTTGTTTTTTTTGTTGCCAATAAATAATCCTCGGCCTATAATACTTGCAATAATAAAATCATCTAAAACACCTACTGCACTAATATCACTTATTAAGCTTAAAGAGTCACTAATTAAAAAAGTGTCTGCAAAAACATTTTCTTGTAAATTAAACTGTACAATACCAAAACCTGTGGCAATGTAAAGAACCCCATTGTCTTCGAAAAGGTTGTTTATACGAACATTGTTAGGCGGGAATTTTTGATTTTCGGCAATATCATTAAAAGAAGATATTTCACCAGTATTTTCGTTAATTATTTCAATAAGACCGTCTGTGTATCCAATAATTAAAGAATTAAAATCGGGGCTATAATGTATTATTTCTATGTCTTCGGATGACAACCCATTAATAGATGAAAATAGAGTATTTGTTCCTGTTTCTATTGAATGTTTAAAAATAGAATTATTAGCTGCAACATAAATATCTGTAGTCGAATTTGTTGTGCTAGTAATGTCGTTGTAAGAAAAGTGACCTGTCCAGTTTTTACTAAAATCTTGACCCCAAGCTACGGCTTGAAATATTAAAAACAGGAATGTTATTTTTTTTAGCATAACTAGAGTGTTAATTCTTTAAAACGAGATTATAATTATTATAGTGCTTTCTTTAAAGCTAAAATATAGCCTAGGTGTATGCCTTCATGGAAATTATTGAAATGAAAAGAATCATGAATACTTTTAAGTTCGAAAGAAGTGCTAGTCATATAGGGGCTATAGTTTTTAAATACGCCCATTTTAAGATCTTTTTCTGTTTGTTCAATAGTACTAAATAAAAAATCTTTAAGTAGAGTTAATTCTTCATTAGTAGCATTTTTTGTAGTAGAAGTTCCTTTTTGGTATAGTTCTATCCATGCTTCTGGAATGTTTTTTTCTAGTCCACTAAGACCATAAACTAATAATTGTTGGGTAACTACTACATGGGCAATATTCCAAAATAAATTATTTTTAAATCCTTCTGGGATTTTATTAAGATCCTCTAAAGAATAATGGTCTAATATTTTGCACAAAGCTTTTCTGTTAACTTTTGTGATTTCAAGTGCTATTTTTAAATCTTCCATAGTTTAGATAATTTTATCCAAAAATATGTTTTTTCTCTCGAATTTCGTTTTCCTTTGTGTCGAAATACAAATTGAAGAATCAAATGATTAAAAAAGTCTATTATTTAAGTACCTGTAGTACTTGTAAGCGTATTTTAAAAGAACTGAATTTAGAAAGCGGTTTTGAGCTTCAAAATGTGAAAGAAAATCCTATTTTAGAATCGGAATTGGAAGAGATAAAAGCTTTTGAAGGAACTTATGAGAGTTTGTTAAATAGAAGATCGGTACTTTATAGAGAGCGAAAATTGAAAGAACAAAACCTATCGGAAGAAGATTGCAAGGCGTTAATTTTAGAGCATTACTCTTTTTTGAAGCGACCAATAATTCAAGTCGGCGATCAATATTTTGTGGGGAATTCCAAAAAAACAGTAGAAAGTGCTAAAGTTATTATCTCTTCTCTATAATGTCTAAGCGTCAGTTAGCTTTTATTGCAGCAAGTTTTGTGGCTATATTTTATGCCGCTAATTATAGTATTGCTAAAAATGTTATGCCGCATTATATAAAACCCTTTGGGTTTATAATGTTTAGGGTAACAGGTGCTTGTATTTTGTTTTGGATAGCAGGGTTATTTGGTCCCAAAGAAAAAATTGAAAAAAAACATTACGCTCGTATTTTCTTTGGAGCTTTTTTTGGTATGTCACTTAATATGCTTGTATTTTTTTATGGATTAAATTTAACGACTCCCATTAATGCCTCGGTAATGATGGTTATGGCGCCAGTAATTACTTTTCTTCTCGCTGTTGTTTTTTTAAAAGAAAACTTACAATTTAAACGAATATTAGGATTAGTTATAGGTTTTGTAGGGGCACTTGTAATGATTATTTATGGTAAAGGAAATGCGATAAATGCACCTAATCCATTGTTGGGTAATTTTTTAATTTTTATTAATGCAGGCTCTTTTGCAGGGTACCTTATAATTGTAAAAAAACTAACACAACTATATCATCCATTAACTTTTATAAAATGGATGTACACCATTGGAGTAATGTTGGTACTGCCTTTTGGTTTAAAAGAAGTGTTAGAAATGCCCTTTGAGAGCATTCCTGTTACAGGCTATTTAAGTATAGCTTATGTGGTGGTGTTTGTAACCTTTGGAACCTATATACTCAATATTTTTGCTATAAAGGTGTTGAAGCCTACCACAGTAGCTGTTTTTATTTATTTCCAACCTTTTTTGGCGTCAATAGTAGCCACTTTTTTAGGGACAGATAGTATTGATACCGTAAAAATTATAGCAACGGTATTAATATTTACAGGGGTATATTTAGTAAGTGCTAAGCCTAAGCCGTTAGCAAGTGTTAAGGAAGTGTAATGTGTTTAGGTTTTATATGGTCTAAACGCATTTCTTCAGATTTGAGAACACTAAAATCTTCGCTTCGGTTTGGGTCTATTAATTTTTCGAGAATAATAGGAGATGGTGGTTTTATTTTTCTTGTTTCCATATCTATCCAAGTACCAGTCATAATACCTCTGGCAAAATTTTCACCTTTACTATTGTAAAAATTGTGTCTAATTTTATAAAAAGAGCCATCTTCACTAGCGCCAGTAATTTCGTAACTTACATAAATAGGTTTTCCAGGGAATACTTCTTTAAAATAGTGGATTTCTTCTCTTAGTACAACAGGGCCAATTTTCCATTTCTTTAAATCGCTATAAGTTACTCCTTGTATTACCATGTATTTCATACGAGTCGCGCTCATAAAATTCATGTATCCAGAATTGGCTAAGTGTTGATTGGGGTCTAAATCGCTCCAGCGAATCTCCATTTTGTTTAAAAACATGATCTGTTAGTTTTAATAATCAAAAACCAAGTTAGGAATATTTGTTTTAGTATTTCTAAAATTCGTATTTGAGATAGGACTTAATTATCTTTGCGGATCTTAAAAGTAGACTATGCAATTATCCGAACAAGAACTAATACGTAGAGACAAGCTTAAAACGCTTAGAGAAATGGGGATTAACCCTTATCCAGCAGATTTATTTCCGTTAGACAACACTTCCAAAAGTATAAAAGAAAATTATAAAGAAGGGAAGAAAGTGGTTATCGCAGGACGTTTAATGCGTAAGAAAATACAAGGAAAAGCATCATTTGCAGAAATACAAGATTCTGACGGACGTATACAGGTCTATTTTAATAGAGACGAGATATGCCCAGGAGAAGACAAAGTGAAGTATAACGAGCTTTTTAAGAAGTTATTAGATTTAGGAGATTTTATAGGGATAGAGGGAGAGTTGTTTACCACGCAAGTTGGTGAAATCACAGTATTAATAAAAGATTTTAAACTATTAAGTAAAGCATTAAAACCATTACCATTACCCAAAACAGATAGTGAAGGAAAAATATATGATGAGTTTAACGACCCAGAATTACGTTACCGCCAGCGTTATGCAGATTTGGTAGTAAACCCGCATGTAAAAGAGGTGTTTGTAAAGCGTACTAAATTATTTAATGCAATGCGTCAATTTTTTAACGAGCGCGAATATTTCGAAGTAGAAACGCCAGTTTTACAGCCTATTGCAGGTGGAGCTTCGGCAAGACCTTTTATGACGCATCACAACTCGTTAGATATACCATTATATATGCGTATAGCAAACGAATTATATTTGAAGCGTCTAATTGTTGGTGGTTTTGATGGAGTGTACGAGTTTTCTAAAAACTTCAGAAACGAAGGGATGGACCGTACACATAATCCAGAATTTACAGCCATGGAAATCTATGTAGCCTATAAGGATTATAATTGGATGATGGATTTTACAGAGCAATTGCTAGAGTATTGTGCCATTGCGGTAAACGGTACCTCAAAAACTACTTTTGGGGAACACGAAGTAGACTTTAAAGCGCCTTATGCTAGAGTTACCATGGCAGATTCGATTAAGCATTTTACAGGTTTTGACATTACAGATAAAACCGAAGCAGAGTTGTTTGAAGCAGCAAAAGAGATGGGTATCGAAGTAGATGCCACTATGGGTAAAGGAAAGTTGATAGACGAAATGTTTGGCGAAAAATGCGAAGGAAATTACATCCAGCCTACATTTATTACAGACTACCCTAAAGAAATGAGTCCGTTGTGTAAAGAGCATAGAGATAATCCAGAATTAACAGAGCGTTTTGAGTTAATGGTTTGTGGAAAGGAAATAGCAAATGCCTATTCGGAACTAAACGACCCTATAGATCAAAAAGAACGTTTTGAGGCACAGTTAAAGTTAGCAGAAAGGGGAGATGATGAAGCATCTAATTTTATTGATTACGACTTTTTACGTGCCTTAGAATATGGTATGCCTCCAACATCTGGATTAGGAATTGGCATGGATCGTTTAATTATGTATTTAACAAACAATCAATCTATACAAGAGGTATTGTTTTTTCCTCAAATGCGTCCAGAAAAAAGAGCAGTAGCCTTAACGGAAGAAGAAAAAATAGTGGTTGGGATTTTAAAGCAAACCTCTCCTTTAGATTTAGGTGGGTTAAAAGAACAATCTGGATTAAGTAATAAAAAATGGGATAAAACCATAAAAGGACTTACTAAAAATAAGGTAGCCAAGGTCTCTAAAACAGATGATGGTTTATTTGTAGAATTAGTGTAATAAAATTGTTTTTTTTAGAATAGATGCGTAATATTAATGGCGTTCTAATAAAAGATGAAAACAATTTTTATAAATTGGTGCTTAATAAAGAGATTTTAAATAGTTATGGCTACTAAATTTGAGAAATTTCAAAAAAGAAGACTAATATCTTCCTACTTTTCGGTAGTATTAAGCATTGGTTTAGTATTGTTCTTGTTGGGGCTTTTAGGGCTGTTGGTTTTAAACAGTAAAAAAGTAACCGATCATTTTAAAGAGCGTATTGCATTAACCGTGTATTTTAAAGACACAGCAAAAAAAGTAGAAACCAACCAATTAACCAAAACCCTAAAGCTTAATGATGCTGTTAGAAAAGTAATATACGTTTCTAAAGAAACAGCAGCCAAAGAACATGCAAAAGCTATTGGAGAAGATTTTATAGCGTTTTTAGGAACCAATCCATTACAAAACTCTTTAGATATTTATTTAAATGCCGATTATGTAAACCAAGAGCAGATAGACGATTTTGTGGCGACAATTAATGCTAAGAAGTTTGTGGACGAAGTTTCTTTTGATAAACCCTTGATTAATTTATTAAATAACAATATCAAAAAAATAAGTTTTTGGATATTAGTTATTTGCGGTATATGTACTTTAATAGCAGTGTTGTTAATTAATAACTCTATTAGACTAAGTGTTTATGCAAAGCGATTTACAATAAAAACCATGCAAATGGTTGGAGCAACAAAATCTTTTATTCGTAAGCCCTTTATATGGTTAAACATAAAATTAGGAATTCTAGGAGGTATATTAGCTCTAGCAGGGATGGCAGTAGTTTTATATTATTTAGACATCACCTTTAA
>CALGNG010000364.1 GCA_937958735.1 uncultured Aquimarina sp.
CTAGAATTAGTATTAATAGCCCTATTGATATCTGCTGTGGAAGTACCTGTAAAAGCTACTTTTCTAACACTTGAAACTGGAGGAGTATAAAAATTAGAATTATTAAAAACACTAGAAGTCATGTTAAATTCTTGAATTTCGACACCATTATTGTCTTCCAAGTTTACTATTTCTTCGTCTACCTCTGAACATCCAATAGCTAATCCAATAAAAGATAAGTAACAGATAATTTTTAAATCTACTTTCATATTTATGATTTGTTAATGTTTTAGCTTAAAAACAATAATAAATGAGCTTTACAATCATTTAATTAACTAAAACGTTATAGTTGTTATTGTGACAAAAATATAACTTTTTATTACATAAATAACTACTATTTAAAGATTTTGTTTTTAATAAAGAAATGTTTGTAAATATTCCTTTATTAAAAACAAAATCTCTGATATAAACTAAATTACTCATAATCAAATTCTTACAAATAATAGAAGCTATTCCTACAAGAAACAAACACTACAATTTTAAAAAAAACTTTAACATTTAATAAACCTATTTAGGCTGTAATACTCTCTTTAATTCAACAAAATATATAAAAAATTAAAGATTTAGTTTTCCATATATTATTATCTAATAAAGATATAGCTTTGGAAAATTTATTTAATTTAGAAGAACTATTTATACATTTTCATAAAATAACCGCCTTGCTTACCTTATCTAAAATTAGATATAAGTGTTATAATAATTTAGAAAAACACAAAGGATAGAAATATAAAATTTCTACCCTTTGCTTCCTATAATTAGTAATACATATTAGTATTACAACCGCCTAATTTTTATTTAAAAACTTGCTGTGTAGCTAGTAATAGTGCCTACGTTAATACTGCATGTTGCAGCCGTACTAGCTTTAATATTTTCTATAAACCCGGCAGGAAAACCATTAAACCTTTGACTTCCTATTAAATCAACTTTATAACTACCTCCTGTAGTTCCTGTAGTGTTATCTATACTTAAAGAAACCGATGGTCCATGATATTCGAAACCATTAAACATATCTAAACTAGTACGCGGGTTTATTAAACCACTCTCCCATACACTACAAGGGATATATTTTAAATGCCCTTGTTTTATTTTAGCCCCTTTATCATTTTCATATATAGCCGTAACATTTTTTACCGAAGAACTAATAAAACTCCCTGCCTTTAACCCATCGCCTAACTGACTTTTAACATACGGATTTCTTGGAGCAATACTGGCTTCTGTAGACAATCTAGTAGCCCATTGCCTTCCGTTATTACGCTTGTATGGATTTCCAGACAAAGCAGTTCCAGTAATACTAAATTGATCCTCTATAAATTGCTTAAATTGATTTTGCCCAGCTGTGGTTAAAGGAAATCTGTCTGTTAAATCAAACAATTCTAAAAAACCTTTTTCTACCCTAACAGCAAATGTAGAACCCTTTGCCTTTACCTTACTTATGGTAACCTTCCCATTTTCCACAAAATGCGGCGAAAACATTACTGCTGCTAATCCATTCCTATTGGATATATCGTATGCAAAGATATCTTTAATGCCTCCTTCTTTAGAACCATCTTTTAGGTCACTCTTCATAAATATATCATCGGTCTCCATACGTAAAGTAACCCCACCGTCGCAACTTAGTTTTTTAAATAATATGTGGTCTGCATTATATGTTTGTACCAATCCATAACCTGTATGGGCTCCCGACTGGCTTATATTTTCTAAGACACCATCTGCTGGCCCAGGCCTGTCTTCTGATGCACCAGGTACATGTACTAACACTATAGAGTTTACAGAGGATCTTCTGTCTTCAATATTAAAATCGGCAACCCTAAAATTATCTACACGTCCAATTTTAACCGCATATACATTTTTATTAGTTAATTCCAATGCCGATAAATCTACCGTAAATTTTGATTCATCTTTACCATAAATACTCACATTTTTTAATCGGCTACCATTTTTACTTGCTCCAATATTAAAAACACCTGCTTGGGTTCCAGACATTTTAATAACCGTACCTCCTTCAATTTCTAAATGCACATTGGTTTTTAAGTTAACCCTACTCCAGTTATAAGTCCTTCTAGGTATTTCTAGAATTACCCCATTACCTGTTGTTCTAGAATTAGTACTAATAGCCCTGTTGATGTCTGCCGTAGAAGTACCTGTAAAAGCTACTTTTCTAACACTTTCTGCGGGAGGGATATAAAAATTAGAATTATCAAAAGCACTAGAAGTACTCCCGAATTCTTGAATTTCGACACCATTATTGTCTTCCAAATTTACAATTTCTTCGTCTGCTTTGGAACAGCCAATAGCTAACCCAATAAAAGATAAATAACAGATACATTTTAAATTTACTCTCATGTTTTTTGATTAATTCTGTTTTCATTAAAAAATAACAAATGAACTTAATCATTTATAAATATTTGAAAACGTGATAGTTAATGTTGACTCAAAACTATAATTTTTTATTACACAAAAAACGAAGACTTAAACAAGGTCATTTTTTTAACTAAAAGAACATTTATAATTATTTCAAAAAAAATAAACACAATTATTTGGTAATTAGATAATTAACAACAAATATAAAATATGCCTACAAAAAAAAAATTAACAGTTATTAGATCCATTTGGAGTGGAATATGCTATCTAATTCAGAAAAAAATAGATGAAATATCAAAAATTTAAGCTAACAATACCCTTTTTTACTTTTAAAAAATTAAAATTAGAATAGCTATTACCCGCCTAAGAAAAGTGTAATTGTAGATTTTTTATCTTTTATTAACTAAAATAAAGGGCTATCTAGCAGTGTACACTTACAATTGGTAAGCTGGCTCTACAGGTAATGCGTTATGTATCATAAATAAAATATACTGGTTATAAAACCTTTATTTAACTACAAAAAGTTATTACTATATTAAAGTAGGTATTTCGAATAACTTACTAAAATGCTTTATTTAGATTGTATTTTTATATTTATTCTAAAAATATAAATATCCTATTTACCTCTCGACATCTATATTTAATAAAGGGTGTAAAGTCCCAATTAAAAGATCTTCCATAAAAAAACGGTTAATAGCATTTACACTCTTAGGATAAGGAAGGAAAGAAATTTTTACGTGATCCATTATTAACTGATGAGCATCTTCTTGAAAGATACGTTCTAAACCTATTCGTAACTGGGAAACTGTATTTGGTTTTCTACCAAATCCAAATTTTGTCTTATTACTATTGGCCGCATCTAACTTCCATAAATGTTTAGTGTATTCTTTATTATTTTTTTCTGCCTTGGGTTTAGCATCCTTCCAAATAGATGTACTTGATAAATCCTTATTGGCAGGATAGATATTATACTTTATATGTCCATTTATACGTTTTGCTATATTTGTACTTTTACCTATATATAAACAAAGATGGTTATCAAAAGAGGCCACATCTATCCACTTGTTACTAAACTTTACATTTATATTATTATCTGGTTTTTGCGAATTATAAGGCCCTTTTAATAAATAAGTAAAATCCTTAGCAGATAATCGTTCTTTTAAAAGATTAGAAGACAAATCCCACCAAAAAACATAAACCCCAGCCGTTTTCATCTCTTTTTTGGTATTTGATTTTAAACTAAAAACATCTTTTACAAGATGTTTTTTTGCTTTTAATAAATCGTCAACTACTATCGAGATTTCCGATGGGTTTATTTTAATTTTAGAATCCAATTTTGTTCTTTTTAGTGTTTTCAAAATTTTGCTGTTTGTAATTAAAAATATCTGAAACAGTTAATTTTTGATCACTCTTACTCTCGTTTATAGATTCTAATAATCGATTGGTTTTTTCTATACTTAGTGGTCTAAACTCATACATCGCTATCATTCGTCCTTTTCGTAGTAATGCCGTATCTACTTTA
>CALGNG010000365.1 GCA_937958735.1 uncultured Aquimarina sp.
GTTTATGGTTAATTTTGGATTTATAGGAATACTACCACTTACATTAACATTTCCTAGTTTAAATCTATCGGCTTTAAAGTTGTATCCAGAAGAAAAGTTAAGAGAATTTAATAGTTTAATTTTTTTAGCTTCTAATTTGGTAGTATCTCTATCCGCTACCTTTGCTTCTAAGTTATTAGAAATAGAAAAGCTAAGGGAACTAGATTCATTATTACTAGGTTGTCCTACTATATTTCCTTGGAAACGGGTAAAAGATTGTATTTGGTCTTCTTCTCCTAATGTAGGGTCTCCAGGAACTAAAAATTCTTCAAAAAATTGATCAAAAGCAGGAGTGTAACTATAGCCAATTTGTGGTCTTACCACGTGTCTTATAGCCTTTATTTTCGAAGTTTCTTTAAACTGTACAGTACCATAAAATGTAGTACCTATAGAGGTGGAAAGGTTGTAAGTTCTAAAAGAGTCAAACCCATTAACGGTATCGGTTACAATATCATTTTGGGCTCTTTCGTCTTCCGGGTCAAACCGTTGTCTAATAGTTTTAAAAGCCCAGCTTTCGTTATAATTAGCTCCAGCAGTAGCACTAAAGTGTTTTAGTATTTTAAAATTAGTACTAATTGGTATAGTGTTTACAATTCCAAATTCTGCTTCATCAAACATTCGTTGTGTTAGAAAATCACTCTCGTTAACATCTGCTCTATTTCTAAAAGTAGTAGAAGGTCTAAAGTTTATATTTTGAAGAATCCCTTTTTTGGTTCCTACTTTAGGGGCAAAAGGGAATATTCTTTCTACATTCAAACTTGTTGGTACACTTAAGTTTATTTGTTCTGTTTGACTATTTTGTTGAATGTTAAGGGCAGTTTGGAAATCTAAACGAGGTTTAGTGGGTAAAGTTCTAGAATAAGAAACATTAGAGCTTAAAACATTGGTAAGTTGCGATCCAATATTATTTGGATTAATGGATTGTCTAAAAAATTGACTACTACCAAAGTTAACACTAGCACTAAATCTAGAATTAGGAGTAGCTTTAGAATCTTGACTGTGGGACCACTGTATGTTGTAATTATTACTTTTACTAAATCCAGGTAGTCCACGTTCTCCGTTTAGGTTGTTTTCGAACCTAATATTTACATTTCCACTATATTTATAGCGTTTGGCATAACTAGATTCTCCCTGAAGGGAAAAACTACTATTAGTGGAGTAGTTAGCTAAAACGGTAAGGTTTACATAATCGCTAATAGCAAAATAATATCCTCCATTCTGGAAGGTAAAACCTCTAGCATCACTATCGCTAAAACTAGGGATAATAAAACCAGAAACAGCATCTTCTGTTAAAGGGAAATAACCAAAGGGTAATCCTAATGGGGTCGGTACATCTGCTATGTACATATTAACTAAGCCTGTTATAATTTTTTTCTTTGGTATAAATTTGATTCTACGGGCATAAAAATAATATTCGGGATCGTCCAAATTTTTAGAAGTAGTAAATTTTACATTTTTCATGTAAACGACAGAGTCATTTTCTCGTTTAGAAACTTCGTTTATAATATTAAATTCATTTTGATTGGTCTTCGAATTATAAATTAAAGCCTTTTTTGTATCAAAATTAAAACGGATAGTATCGGGTTCTACAATATTGGAGCCTTGCGTAAATATAGGGGTTTGGGTATAGGTTTCTGTAGTATCTACTAGCCCTTTTGCGTATACTTCTTTTTTTGTTTGGTGTATAATTATACTTCCAGAAGAAATATCTAAATCGGTGTATTTAATTTTGGCATCGTTGTAAAGATACATCTTGTTATTACGTCTATTTAGACGCATATAATCGGTGGCGCTGTAAGTAACATCCCCTTGTAAAAAAGGTTTTTTCTTATTAATACTATCGTTTAGGGTGGAGTCCTTCTCAATAAGGTTTATTTCCTTTTGAAGATCAATACTATCTTTGCTTATGGTTTTAGAAGATTTCTCAGAATCGACCTCCTGTGCATTTAGTACACCCAAAAACAAGTAACAGAAAAAAAAACAGATATACCTCAAGGTGTATTGCAAAATTTTAAAAAGTATTATTTAAAATGGTTTATCCCAAATCTTACAGCGGGCTAAATTACATTTATTTTTTAGCTTGGTATTATTGTTGCTCTAAAAAAATTAACATCTTTTTTATGCCATCGTTTAGAAACATACTAAATTGACGACCAAAACTAGGAGTTGTTACTCTTGATTTGTTTAAATTTTTAATTAGACTTTAATAACATGAAGCAATTTAGCTTTTTATTCCTTTTCTTAACTACTTATTTTGTGTTTGCTAACACAAATAACATTTTACAACAAAAGCCCTTTGTAGTAGTCTTGGATGCAGGGCATGGTGGACATGACCCTGGTAATAGGGGTAATGGTTTGTATGAAAAAACAATTGCTTTAGATATTATTTTAAAAACAGGAGCTATTTTAGGAAGAAACCCTAATATAAAAGTTGTTTATACCCGTAAAACAGATGTGTTTATAGAATTAAAAGAAAGAGGGGACATTGCTAATAGGGCAAAAGCAGATTTATTTGTATCGGTGCACTGTAATGCACATAAAGGAAATGCTTTTGGGACAGAAACTTTTGTTTTAGGGTTACACGCTAACGAAAGAAACTTTAACATTGCTAAAAAGGAAAACTCCGTTATTCTTTTGGAGGATAATTACGAAAGTAATTATGAGGGATTTAATCCTAATTCTGCCGAATCTGTAATAGGTCTAACCTTAATGCAAGAAGAGTATTTAGAACAAAGTTTAAGTTTAGCTAGTTTTGTTCAGAATAATTTTTCGACACAACTTAGTAGAAAAAATAGAGGAGTTAAACAAGCAGGTTTTTATGTGCTACATAGGACTTTTATGCCTAGTGTTTTAATAGAAACTGGTTTTTTAACTAATAAAGGGGAAGGGAGTTACCTTAACTCTAATAAAGGGAAACAACAAATGGCACAATCTATATCGAAAGCTATTTTGGACTATAAAAAAAGTGTATCCGATTCTTTTGCCACAGAGCCTGCTAAAGTAATTGTTAAGCCTAATAAAATTAAATCGACTATTATTAAAAGCCCCAATACTAAAATAATTAGTAAAGATGGTAAAGCTATTTCTATTGCTAAAAAAACAGAGGAAAAAGGAGTAGATACGGGTGTTAAATTTAGGGTTCAGTTAGCTGCATCTCAAAAGCGAATAGACCCTGTAGCTAGAAATTTTAAAGGCATAGAAAATGTAGAAATGCTAAAAATAGGTAAATATTATAAGTATTATTTGGGAATTACCAGTAATTATAAAAAGGCTTTAAAATTAAGAAGAGAAGCTGTTAGCCATGGTTTTAAAACAAGTTTTATTGTTCCATTTAAAAACAATAATCCTGTAAAATTAACTCCCGATTTAAAAAAATATTAATTGGTTTGTTTTACTCTGGGGTGGAACATTTGTAGAGTTTGGGTTAGATGGGAGCGATCTAAATGCATGTAAATTTCTGTTGTAGTAATACTTTCATGCCCCAGCATTTGTTGTATCGCTCTTAAATCGGCACCATTTTCTAGTAAATGGGTAGCAAAAGAGTGTCTAAAAGTATGTGGGCTAATTTTTTTTTGCAAATTAGCCGTAACGGCTAATTGCTTTACTATAGTAAAAATCATGGCTCTTGTTAAAGTCCTACCTCTGCGATTTAAAAATAAGAAATTAGTAAACTCTTTTTTTACAGGTACTAAAGCTCTAGAATTATTTATATAATTAGATATTAAATTTTGAGTTTCTGTTGCAATAGGAACTAGTCTTTGTTTATTTCCTTTTCCATTAATAGAAATAAAACCTTCTTTAAAATAAAGGTCGGAAATTTGTAAAGTAGTAAGCTCACTAACACGCAAGCCACAACTGTATAATGTTTCTATAATCGCTAAATTGCGTTCGCTTTCTTGTTTGGAGTAATCAATACAACTAATTAGTAGGTCTATATCATCGGTACTTAATGTGTCTGGAAGTTTTATACCAATTTTAGGTGTTTCTATTAAATCCATAGGGTTGTCTGCCCTATAATCTTCAAATAATAAATAATCAAAAAAACCTTTTAATCCAGAAATTAAACGCGCTTGAGATCTTGGCTGTAAAATTTTAGAGCACTCGTATATAAACTCTTGTATGGTATTTTTTGTAATAGTAATAGGAGAGGGTGGAGATAGTAATGTACTAATATAATTGGTAAATTTTATTAAATCTAATTCGTAATTAATAATACTATTTTGGGATAAGCCACGTTCTATTTTTAAGTATTGTAAATAGTTTCTAATTAAGCTTTTCCAAGTCATAAGTTTATTTTAAAAGTAACTATTTCAATAAAAAATATTTACTTAATTTCACGATAAAATATTTATACCTCTAAATTATGAAAAAAATAGTCATTAGTTTATTATTTTGCTTAGGAGCATTAAGTTTTTCTTATGCCCAAATAAAACCATCGTTTGGTTTAAAAGCAGGTTTAAACTTTAATAGTTTAAGCGATGCAGAATTTGAGCCTGTAGTCGATGAAGATCCTATAAATTTTGATAATAATGTGGGGTTTCATGTAGGATTAGGAGTGCATATACCTATTAAAAAATATGGAATATTAGCAGAAGCCTTATTTTCACAGGAAGGATCTGATGATTTTGATATCGCATACATAAATCTGCCTGTAATGTTTACCTATAAAATTATACCAGGATTAAGGGCACAATTAGGGCCACAATTTAAAATAAAAGTAAATGTTAGTGCCGATTTTGATGGAATAGATACATCGATAGAAGAGTCTTTAGAAGATGATATCGAAGATCTTAATTTTGATGGAGTAGCTGGTTTAGAATATAAATTTCCAGTAATCGGAGTCTTTGTGCAAGCTCGATATACTTTTGGATTATCCGATGTCGGTGATGTTTTTGAGGAAAAACAAAAGAGTTTTCAGTTATCTGTTGGGTACCGATTCTAAAAAAAATAAATAAATTTTTGAAACCGAAAGCTACATTTAGCTTTCGGTTTTTTATTTTTGAATATTATAAAATTACTCCAAATGAAAATTTTAATCCTTAATGGACCTAACTTAAATTTATTAGGTAAAAGAGAGCCTGGTATTTATGGAAATCAAACTTTTGAAGCCTTTTTTAAAACTTTACAAGAGCAGTTTTCTACTATAGAATTAAGTTATTTCCAAAGCAATCACGAAGGGGATTTGGTAACACAAATTCAGGATGCGGATGATTTATACGATGGTGTCGTTTTAAATGCAGGAGCCTATACCCATACTTCTGTAGCTATAGGAGATGCTATAAAAGCAGTAGGTGTACCAGTAGTAGAAGTACATATTTCTAACACTTTCGCAAGAGAAGCTTTTAGGCATAATTCTTATATTTCTCCTAATGC
>CALGNG010000366.1 GCA_937958735.1 uncultured Aquimarina sp.
GTAAACATATCGAGGGTAGCCATATTTTACGTGCAAAAATAGATATGGAATCTTCTAATATGCTAATGCGCGATCCTATGATGTATCGCATTATGTTTAAAGCACACCATCGTACAGGAAAAGATTGGTGTATTTATCCAATGTACGATTGGACACATGGAGAAAGTGATTATATAGAGCAAATTTCGCACTCTTTATGTTCTTTGGAATTTAAGCCACATAGAGAGTTATACGAGTGGTTTTTAGAACAGATAAATACTACAAATTTATTACCTAAACAACGAGAATTTGCTCGTTTAAATTTGAATTATACGGTAATGAGTAAGCGTAAGTTACTACAATTAGTAAACGATAAAATAGTTTCTGGTTGGGACGATCCACGTATGCCTACTATTTCTGGATTAAGAAGAAGAGGATATACTCCAGCTTCTATTAAAAACTTTGTAGAAACAGTAGGAGTAGCCAAACGTGAAAATATTATAGAATTGTCTTTGTTAGAATTTTGTATTAGAGAAGATCTAAACAAAAGGGCTACTCGTGTAATGGGAGTATTAGATCCTATAAAATTGGTAATAACTAATTATCCAGAGGCAAAAGAAGAAATGCTTCAAATGGAAAATAATCCAGAAGAAGCCAATTCTGGAACTCATGCAGTACCTCTTTCTAGAGAAATATATATAGAAAGAGAAGATTTTAAAGAAGAAGCCAATAGTAAGTTTTTTAGGTTAACGCTTGGTAAGGAAGTGCGTTTAAAAAGTGCTTATATTATTAAGGGAGAATCTGTAGTAAAAGATGCAGCAGGTACTATTACAGAAATTCATTGTACCTACGATCCAGACAGCAAGTCGGGTAGTGGTAGCGAAGCTTCTTTACGTAAAGTAAAAGGTACTTTGCATTGGGTATCTATTAAACATGCTATACCAGCAGAAATACGCGTGTATGACAGGTTATTTACAGACGAAGCACCAGATAGCCATAAGGACAAGAGTTTTATGGAATTTTTAAACCCAAATTCGCTTAAAACAGTGCAGGCCTTTGTAGAGCCATATTTGCAAAACGCCGATTTAGGAACTTATTTTCAATTTCAACGTTTAGGATATTTTACTTTAGATATAGATGCTACTAAAGAAAACCTAGTATTTAATAAAACAGTAGGTTTAAAAGATAGCTGGGCCAAACAAAAACCAAAGGCAGGGCAAGCCAATCCATCTCAAAAAACAGCTAATAGTGGAGGAGGTCAAGCAAAAAATCCTATAGGAGAAATTCAGAAATTAGGTAAAAAATATACCAACCTACCAGTAGAAAAGCAAGAAGCCACTAAGTTAAAAATAAAAGAATTAGCCAAGGAAATTAGTTACGAAGAATTAGCTCCCTTATTTGGAACGGCTAAGAAAAAAGTAGGTACGCGTATTGCTGTGGCTATTGCTTATGGGATATATCTAGAAACTCCAAAAGTAATAGTTACCGAGGCAGGGAAACAATTTATAGAAGATGCTTTAGAAGATGCTAACGAGCTATTAGTTGCTGCGGCACAAGATATAAATAGTTAATAAGATAGTGTGATCCCTAAACAAGTACAGGATTATACTATCTTATAAAGTCTTATAAATACTCAAAAATTCTTGCCAACGCTCAAGTAAGTTTATATAATAAAAATTAGAAGTTAAATTATAATTTTAGAAAATGGATACAGCACAACTTCATTTTAGATTACTAACATTAGACGATATAGATCTAATTATTCCTCTTACATTACAATTAAATAAAGACTATGCTTCAGAAAAATTGAAGACTTATTTAATAGAAATGTTTGATTATAAGAATTACAACTGTTTTGGCCTTTTTTTAGATACTAAGTTAGTAGGGTTAAGTAGTGGATGGACTGCCACTAAATTATATAGTGGTAAACAACTAGAAATAGATAATGTAGTTATAGACAGTAAACATCAATCTAAAGGTTATGGTGCTCTTTTAGAAAAAGAAATTTATGCTTGGTGTAAGCAAAGAAATTATAAGTCTATAGAATTAAATACGTATGTGATGAATTCTCGTTCGCATAAATTTTATTTTAATCAAGGTTACGAGATCATTGGTTTTCATTTTGAAAAAGATATTAAATAATTATTGAATAATAATCTATAAGAACATTCAATAGATTATTATTTTTTGATAAGAATTAATAATTAAAAATGGATCTATAATTTAGTTTTTAATACACTTTTTAATATAAAGTAATGTAAGTACTTATTAAAGACATAAAAACCGCTTAAACATCGTTTAAAGCGGTTTTTATGTCTTAGAAGTTTTATTTTTAGAAAAAAAAGCTTTTTTTAAATATCAGAATTATAAGGTTCGTTATTATCATTTTTGGGAGTACGGTTAGAAGAAGATTTTTTATTTACAATTCCTTTAGCCGCATTTTGTTTTTTCATAGCTTCTCCAATTTGGTTAGAAGCAGAAAAAGAAGCAATCATATTATTTAACATATCGCTACCTGCTTGTGGAGAATTGGGTAATAAAATTAAATTACTTCCTGTATGCTCTCCAATAGATTGTAATGTATCGTAATGTTGTGTTACTACGATTAGGGCAGAAGCCTCTTGGGAATTAATTCCCACATTGTTTAAAACATCTACAGACTCTTCCAAACCACGAGCAATTTCTCTACGTTGGTCTGCAATACCTTGACCTTGTAAGCGTTTACTTTCTGCTTCAGCTTTAGCTTTTTCTACTATTAGGATACGTTGTGCATCACCCTCGTACTGTGCTGCTATTTTTTCCCGTTCCGATGCATTAATACGGTTCATAGCTTCTTTTACTTGTTCGTCAGGGTCAATATCGGTAACTAAGGTTTTAATAATATCATAACCATAATCCATCATAGCTTCGTTAAGTTCACTTTTTACAGCAATTGCAATATCATCTTTACGCTCAAAAACATCATCTAATTTCATTTTAGGAACCTCGGCACGTACTACATCAAATACATAAGAAGTAATCTGGTCATGTGGATAATCTAGTTTATAAAAGGCATCGTACACTTTTTCTCTAATTACTTTAAACTGTACAGAAACTTTTAATTTTACAAATACATCGTCTTTAGTTTTGGTTTCTACAATAACATCTAATTGTTGAATTTTTAAACTTAAACGTCCAGCAATACGATCTACTAGTGGAATTTTAAAATGTAAGCCAGATTGACGTGTACTAGTAAATTTTCCAAAACGCTCTATTATTGCAGCAGTTTGTTGTTTTACCGTAAATACACTAGCTACAGTAATTACTATAATAATAAAAATAATAATAGGATACCCAAACATAATTGTTATACTTTAATAAGTTAATTATGCTTAAAAGGTACAAAAAAAGAGGCATTGCCTCTTTTTATTGATTTATATTTTTCTATTGATTAACTAAATATTACATCAATAATATTATTAAAAATGTTAGTAATACTAAAAAAATCATCAGACAAATCAACTTCTTGTTGAATAATTACTTCTTCGGGAATAGGAGGAGGAGGAGTACCACATTGTGCATATGTAAAAGCAGAAAGCAGTAATAATGTTGCTACTAAAAATTTAGTTTTTAAGGTTTTCATATTTTAAGTTATTAAGTTTTATGATTACCATAAAAGTATGCTATTTTATTGATAATATAGTTAAGAAATTAATTTAACAGAATGGGCATAGTATTTATATTATAAATAATTATTTAGGGTTTTATAGTTAGAGTTCTAAGCTAAAAATTATAATGGACATACTAGTATTATGTCTAATAGAGTTTATATAAATTAAGCTTTTTATATATAAACGTTTTGGATTATCTTTAGCAAAAAAATAATGTAAATGATAAATATTAATGGCGCTTTAGTATCTTTTTTAATAGTAATATGTTCCCAAATTAATGCTCAAGATTTAGAGCCAAAAAATACAGTAAATAAGGAATATAGTTGGAATCTTTTAGAAGATTTTTCTGATGAATTTAATGGATCTTCTATAGATTGGTTAAAATGGAGTAAAAATAAAAGTTTGCCTAATACCAATGCATGGAAGTGGAATAACGATAGTAATGTAACAATTTCTGATTTTGAAGGAGAAAATTCTGCTGCGCTTACAATGAAACAAAACGCAAGGAATAAAGAAGATAATGGTACTTATTTTAAGAGTGGTTGTTTACAAAGTCAAAAACAATTACCAGTAAATTTTGAAGGTTATGTTGAGGCTAGAATTTTTGGATCGGATATTAATGCTAAAGAAGCCCATGGCTTAAATAAAAGAAGAGGTGTTTGTCCATCTTTTTGGCTGTACAGTAAGTTTTATGAAAACAAAGATGTTGGAGAAGCTATTTATACAGAAATTGATGTGGTAGAATTACAACAATTTGATTACGATGGTAATGCTCCTGAGGGGAAAGATAACCAAGACTTTATTACCGATGCAGAGTCTAATTTACATCTAATAAAAAAAACAGATTCTGGTAGAGAATGGTACAGACCTAAACAACCTAAAGCAAGAGACAGTCAACTTAACAAATACGAATTACCAGGTAAGTTCGATCCTTCTAAAGGATGGCATACTTATGGTTGTGAGATCACTGCAGATAAGCTTCATTTTTTTGTAGATGGTATCAAAGTAGGGAAATCTATGGATAACACATATTGGAGTAGTAATCCAATGCATGTAATTGCATCATTAGGACTTAGAGTACCTTTTGTAGCTTTTAGTAATAATCGATTTCAGGCTGTTAATCCTAAAAAGAATGATAGAGCTAAAAAAAATATTAAAGCAATGCCAGTTTCTATGTATGTAGATTATATAAGAGTGTGGGAAAAAAAATAGTACTAATCTATATAAAAAATAAAGGCTTCCAAATAGGAAGCCTTTATTTTTTATATAGATTAGTACTATTTTTATTATTTGTAACGATAATTTTTTTAAAAATACCTGTAATGATATACTCAATATTTTTTATTAAGTATATAATATAACTTTTAAATTATAAGTATTACTTTTATTGCTTTAAAAAATAAGAGAATATGATTTTGAAGAATTATTTAAAAGTTTTGTGCTTATTATTTGTAACACTAATGTTGTCATGTAATGTAGAAGATGGCGAGGATGGTATTAATGGAACTGATGGCATAAATGGTGTTAATGGAGTTGACGGTCAAGATGGTGTAGACGGTAGAGATGGAGTTAGTGGTGGTGTAACTAATCTTATATTATCAGGAGACATTTCAGACGAAGAAGCTAGAATTAAAATAGAAAATACATTAGGGGCAGATACCCAGTTTGTTATTATACGAAATACGACAAATCTTACTACTGTTAATTTATCGGGTTTATCAGAAGTTATTGGAATAGATGTTAAGAATAATAGTGAGTTATTAGATATTAA
>CALGNG010000367.1 GCA_937958735.1 uncultured Aquimarina sp.
AATTTCATCTAAGAAAATAGTACCTCCGTTGGCAGCTTCAAATTTACCGGCTCGGTCTTTATTAGCAGAGGTAAAAGCCCCTTTAACATGACCAAATAATTCACTTTCTATTAATTCGGACGGGATTGCAGCACAATTTACTTCTATAAAAGGACCTTTAGCTCGATCGCTTTTTTCGTGTACCCAGTGGGCAACTAATTCTTTTCCAGTTCCGTTAGGCCCAGTAATAAGCACACGGGCTTCGGTAGGAGCTACCTTTTCGATCATATTTTTGATGTCGGAGATATTTTTTGATTCACCAATCATCTGGTAGTTTTTAGATACCTTTTTCTTAAGACGTTTATTTTCTACCACTAAACTTTTACGATCTAATGCGTTACGTACTGTATTTAATAGGCGATTTAAATCGGGTGGTTTAGAAATATAATCAAAGGCACCTAGGCGCATTGTTTGTACAGCAGTTTCTAATTCTCCGTGTCCAGAAATCATAATAATAGGAATTTCTGGTTTTATTTTTTTTGTTGCTTCCAATACTTCTACACCATCCATTTTTGGCATTTTAATATCGCAAATAACTAAGTCGAAATCTTCTTTTTTAAGAATTTCTATTCCTTCTAATCCATCGGAAGCTTCGGATACTTGGTAGGTATCATTTTCTTCGCTTAATATTTTAGATAATACACGACGAATTGCAGCTTCGTCTTCAATAATTAAAATTTTGGACATATTTTGTTTTAATAGAACTATAAAAACAAGTTACAATATTATTTGAAGCTTTAAAATAATAGACGTTTAGATTTTAAAATTAGTATGTTTTATCTTAATATTTTTAAAAAACAAAGTAGATAAAATCTAGTTTAGCTTCTGCATATCCTAAAATAAGTAGAAGCATAAGTACGGTAATGGCTATTTGTTTAAACAAGTTAAGCTTTAGGAATCTATCTTCTATAAATAATTTACCTAGGCTATAACTTAGTAAAGCAAAAAGTAAAATAATAATAATCAAAGTTTCTAAATGATGCATTTTGGTTCCATAGGGTGGTAAAAATAGCGTACTAAAAAAGTCCATAGCATTCTGGAAATTTTCTGCTCTAAAAAACACCCATAATAAGCAAACTACATTAAAAATTAAGAAGCGTTTTGCCCATAGTTTTATTCCTTTTAAATTTTTAGCAGATTTAGCATGCCCTAATTTTCTTTCGAGTGCTAAAAATAGACCATGCCCTAGACCCCATAATATAAAATTCCATCCAGCCCCGTGCCATATTCCTGCAATAGTCATGGTTAAAATTAGATTTCTATAAATTAATTTTTTTGTTTTACTTCCTCCTAAAGGGATGTACAAATAATCTCTAAACCATTCGGATAATGTAATGTGCCATCGTCTCCAAAAATCTTGAAAAGAAATGGCTCTGTATGGGAAATAAAAATTGTTAGGAAGTTGTATGCCATACATAGCACCTATACCAATTGCAATAGTAGAATATCCCCAAAAGTCTCCTAAAATTTGAAAGGCAAAACCATAAATACTTATCCAAGCATGTAAGGTACTAATAGTTGTAGCGTTTAAAAAAGCATAATCTACATATTGAGACAATACATCTGCAGTGCAAATCTTTATAAAAAAACCGCCAATCATTAAAAAAAAGCCTTTTTGAAATGTGGTAAGGTTAAATGTTTGTTTTTCTTTTAATTGAGGTAGTAACTCACTTGCTCTAACTATAGGTCCAGCAATTAGTTGTGCATATAAACACTTAAAAACAGCAAAGCGCAGTAAAGAGGTTTCCCTTTTTATATCTCCTCTTTTTAGATCTACAAGGTAGCCAAGAAATTGAAATGTATAGAACGAAATACCAAGTGGAAGCCAATAGCTTACTTCGGGCATTTTTATAGAAGAAAATAATGAAAAAAAGTGGTTAATATTTTCGAAAACAAAATCTATATATTTAAACCAACACAAGTTGAGTAAATTAATAGCAATGGCAGCGGTAAATACTTTTTTACTTTTATAGGTATCTACAGCCCAGCTTAACCCATAATTAATTAAAATGGTTGCGATTAAAAGTAATAAGCCAGGCCAGTAATGCCAACCATAAAAAATTAGAGAACTTATTAAAAGGACGTAAAGCCTAAGTTTTTGAGATTTTAGACTCCAATAACTAATTAAAGAAATTAAATGGAGGCAAATAAAAACAATACTATTAAATAACATAAGATTTGGTTACTGTTTTAGAGAATTTTCTTTGATCATTAATTTGGCCAACATTATAGAAAATAAGTATTTCCCTTTTTTATTGAAATGACTGTCTTTGTCTCTAAAATATAGTTCGGGTATATTTTTTGTTGAAAAATTATAAATTTTATGGCCAGTTATGTTTGCCAATTTTTGATAGCGTTGATGCGTTTTAGGTGTTGTTTCTTTGACTTTAGCATTGTTAACTAGAGGAGGTATAGTAAAAAAAAGTTTAACGTTATTTTGTTTTGCTTTGGCTACTATTTTTTTGAATGTATAGAAAAGAATATCAGATTCTGTAATTAATTCTGTTGTATTAGGACTAGGTAAGTATACGGTTGGTTCCCAAAGTTTGATGGTTGCTTCATTAATTTCGGTTTCACCATTTACATATAAATCCGAAATAGCTCCTTTTTTATATAATTCAGAACCCTGTAAATAATCAGAAAAAATAATGGCAGGGACATTTTTTAAATTATCGATTCGGATGGATTTTCTGTAGGCTATTAGGTTGGAGAATTTTTCGACTTGAGAGGCAATTTTACTATCCCAATCTTCTGCTTTTTTTTCTGCTTCAATATCTGTTTTTTTTCTGCTTAATTGGGGTTTTGAAATTTCTAAGATTATATATTTTAATCCTTTTTTAGAAATAGCTTTATTAAAAAAATACTCTAAGCGTTCTATGTTTGCACCAGTAATAGCACCATTAAAACCACTCCATTCTACACCTGTTTGGTCTTTAATCTGTTTTGTGAAAATTTTAGGAGAAAAAGCGGCTTTTAGTCTAGAGCTTCCTAGGCAAAGAATTTCGGTTTCTTTTCTATAGTCAAACATGGCAGATTTTAATTTAATGCGATCTGTTGTGCTTGAGAAAATATCAGAAAAACAGCTAAAGATTATTTCGATAAGAATAAAAATTAGTCCTATAAGTAAGAAATAAAGTTTAGATCTAGAGACAGTGTTTAGTTTCTTTGAATAAAACGACATTTAATTTATTTTTTTCAAAGAAACATTTTTTTTTGTAAAATGCTATAATCAAAAGCATTAATTTATAAAAAGCAAAACCCACCCTAAACATAAGCTTAGGATGGGAAAAAAATTGCTATGAAAAAGAAAACACTTGTTTTAACTAGTGTTTTTCCAAATATAGTTAAAAAAATATAAAATTAAGAGAACATATCTTTCACCTTCTCAAAAAATGATTTGTCATTTTTCTCTGGGCTAGGTTCAAAATGACTGTCTTCTTGCATTTTTTCGAAAAACTCTCGTTGTTCTTTGTTTAGTGTTTTTGGAGTCCAAACATTTACATGTACTAATAGGTCTCCTTTGCCATATCCATTTAGGCTAGGGATTCCTTTGCCTCTAAGTCTAAGTATTTTTCCACTTTGTACTCCTTCTTCGATTTTAATACGGACTTTTCCTGATACGGTGTCGATTTCTTTAGATGCACCTAGTACGGCATCACAAATACTAATGTATAAATCGTAATGTAGGTTATCTCCTTCGCGTTGAAGTTTATCGTGATCCAATTCTTCAATTGCGACTAGTAAATCTCCGGATATTCCGTTTCCAGGGGCTTCATTTCCTTTTCCAGAAACTTTAAGTTGCATACCGTCTTGTACTCCTGCTGGTATTTGGATGCTAACAGTTTCTTCTTCTGTAATTAAACCTTGGGCATCTGCTCCTGCAGGTTTTTGATTTATTTGTTGTCCAGCTCCACCGCATACATTACAAGGGGCAGCAGTTTGCATGCGTCCTAATATGGTATTGGTAATACGTACTACTTGTCCAGAGCCATTACAGGTGCCACAAGTTTTGTAAGTAGTTCCTTTGGCTTGTTTTTTTCGTTTTACTTTAATTTTTTTCTCAACACCTTCGGCAATTTCTTCCAATGTTAATTTTACACGAATACGTAGGTTACTTCCTTTAACCCTGTGTGGTCCACGACCGCCGCCGCCGCCGCCAAAACCACCGCCGCCAAAAATATCTCCAAATTGGCTAAAGATATCATCCATATTCATTCCGCCAAAGCCGCCACCGCCACCAGCTCCGCCATTTTCAAAGGCTTGGTGTCCGTATTGGTCATAGCGTGCTTTCTTGTCAGCATCGCTTAATATTTCGTATGCTTCGGCAGCTTTTTTAAATTGTTCTTCTGCTTCTGTATTTCCAGGGTTTTTATCTGGATGAAATTCAATAGCTTTTTTTCTATAAGCTTTTTTTATTTCTGCTGCAGTGGCACTTTTAGAGATACCTAATATGTCGTAAAAATCTTCCTTCATAGTTTTGTAGAATTAGTTTCCTGTTACCACCTTAGGAAAACGAATTATTTTATCTCCTAGTTTATAGCCTTTTTCTATTACATCAATAATTTTACCTTTCATATCCTCGTTAGGGGCGGGTATTTGAGTAATTGCCTCATGGATATCTGCGTTAAAAGTATCGCCAGCGTTTAC
>CALGNG010000368.1 GCA_937958735.1 uncultured Aquimarina sp.
ATCTTCTTATGCTGATGCTACATTATTTGTTATAAGGCTTAACTATACAAAGAAAGGCATGTTGGAATTGGTTAATGCTAAACATAAATCTGGTGAGTTAAGAAATATTAGTTACTTATTGAATTTTTATAAAGCGAATAATAGTTATGGCTATGGTTACGGCTATGGTTACGGCTACGGCGCGTATGGAAATTCATATCATGAATCGTATAAAAAGAAAACACTTCTAGGTAAGTTAAAAGATAAATTAAAAAGCTTGGGGCTTTCAAAAAGATCTTAAAGAATTTTTAAATAACGCGCATCAAAATAAAAGTTGTGAAAGACGAACAGTGGTTGTATACAATATCCTCTAAGAAAAAGCTAATCGATTTAAATTTTAAAGAAATTTGGAGATATCGCGATTTGGTATTGTTGTTTGTGAAACGCGATGTTATAACGCTATACAAACAAACTGTTTTGGGACCTTTGTGGTATTTAATACAGCCTTTAATAACGTCAGTTATTTTTACTGTTATTTTTAATGGAATAGCAGAAATAAAGGTAGGAGAAAGTATAAATCCTTTTCTGTTTAATTTAGCAGGAATAACTATTTGGAATTATTTTTCAGAATGTTTGAAAGGAACAAGTGATGCCTTCAAAAAAAATCAAGGTATTTTTAGTAAAGTTTACTTTCCTAGAGTGATTATGCCTTTAACAACTGTTATTTCAGCACTTTTAAAATTTGGAATTCAATTCCTTATATTTATTGGGTTTTATATTTATTTCTCACTAAATGGGGAAGCGGGAACATTAGCTCTTGCTGATATTTGGTTGTTTCCAATTTTAGTTATTTTAATGGGAATGTTAGGTCTAGGTTTGGGAATGATTATTTCCTCTATGACTACAAAATATAGAGACTTAACTTTTTTAGTAAGTTTTGGGGTACAACTGTTAATGTATATTTCTGCTGTAATGTATCCAATAGGAGTAGCAACAGAGAAAATCTCTAATAATTTTCCTAAAATAGCTGGTATTATTAACCCTATAATAGAGAATAATCCTTTAGCAGGAGTTGTAGAAACATTTAGATATTTATTTTTATCACAAGGATCGTTTTCTACATCTAGAGTTTTAATAACAATGTCTGTTAGTATAGTTATAGCCTTAATAGGTTTAATCATCTTTAATAAAACAGAGAAAAGCTTTATTGATACTGTATAATATATGAAAGATGTTATTTTAAAAGCTGAAAATATATGTAAGCAGTACCGATTAGGGTTGGTTGGAACTGGTACTATTAGTCATGATTTAAATCGTTGGTGGCATAGTATAAGAGGCAAAGAAGACCCATATTTAAAAGTAGGCGAGTCTAACGATAGATCAATCAAGGGTTCTTCAGAATATGTGTGGGCTCTAAAAGATATAAATTTTGAAGTTAAAAGAGGAGAAGTACTTGGTATTATTGGGAAAAATGGTGCAGGAAAATCTACACTTTTAAAAATATTATCTAAAGTTACTGGACCAACAACAGGTAAGATTAAAACTAAAGGTCGTATCGCCTCTTTACTAGAAGTGGGAACAGGTTTTCATGGGGAAATGACTGGTCGAGAAAATGTGTACCTAAATGGTGCCATTTTAGGAATGACTAAAAAAGAAATTAACTCTAAAATTGAAGAGATTATCGAGTTTTCTGGCTGTCAGCGGTATATAGACACCCCTGTTAAACGTTATTCTTCAGGGATGACGGTAAGATTGGCCTTTGCTGTAGCTGCTTTTTTAGAACCAGAAATATTGGTTATAGATGAAGTGTTAGCTGTTGGAGATGCTGAATTCCAAAAGAAGGCAGTAGGGAAAATGCAAGATATAAGTAAAGGAGAAGGACGTACAGTGTTATTTGTTAGTCATAATATGGCAGCAGTTAAAAACCTTTGCGACCGGGGACTTTTAATGGAGTATGGACAAATTAAATTTAGAGGAGAGATTAACGAAGTGGTAGATGAGTATCTTAAAAAAGATGGTTCTATTACCTTTTTTAGAGATTTAAAAGACGTAAAAAGAGCACCACAATCTAAAAGTGTTATGCGTTCTGTAACGATTTTGTCTGAAGATAATGAAGTAAAAACAGGAGAAGATTTAACATTAAGAATTCATTTCGATAAAACACAGCTTAAAGAAATAACATTAGGATATCTAATTAAAGATGAATTAGGAGCAAATGTTTGTGCTGCTAATACACAGCAACACGACATAAAATTTACAGTAGGAGAAAAAGATTATATAGATTTTGAATTAGAACGTTTGCCGCTTAATCCAGGGAAATATTCAATATCTCTATACTTTGGAAACGGAACTTATGATGTAGATGTAATAGACGAAGCTACTTATTTTCAGGTGTTTTGGCCCAGAGATATAAATGTTATTGCTCCTCAAAAAAAATGGGGGAAATTGCATATTGCTACTAAATGGAATTATTAAGATGATGCAAGAAAAACAAATAAAAAAATGCATTTTATGCCATTCTGAAGCCATTGTTTTAGAACAGCTATTAGAAACAAAACATTTAATAGAATTATATCAATTACAATTTGGTTTTGATATTAGTAGTGAGTTTTCAAATAATAAAACAATAGAGTTTGTAAAATGTAAAAACTGTCAATTACGATTTTTTGAAACCGCTTATGCTGGTAGTGGTGAGTTTTATGAGGAACTTCAATTGAATAGAAAAGTTTACTATAATCCAGATCGAGAAGAATTCACATATTCTAAAGATTTTATAGCAAAAGACGATTGTGTTTTAGAAATAGGATCTGGAAGTGGTTTCTTTGCAGAAAAAATAGAAAGTAAAAAATATATAGGTTTAGAATATAATGACAAAGCCATAGCAGATGCTAAAAGCAAAGGGATAGAACTTATGAAATCTAGTGTAGAAGATTACGCAAAAAATAGTAAAGAACAATACGATGTCGTGTGTTCGTTTCATGTTTTAGAGCATGTAACGAGCCCGTATGAGTTTATTAAAAGTTCTGTAGAATTGCTAAAAGAAGGAGGTAAAATGATTATTTCTGTTCCTTATAACGCATCTCACTTAACTAATAATGTTAATCATGTATTAAACTTGCCGCCTCATCACGTGAGTAGATGGGATAAAAAAACATTAGAAAAAGTCGCTAATATCTTTAATTTAGAGATTGTAGCAAGTAAAAATCACTTTGTAGAAAAAACATCTAAAAAGAATTACTTAAAAGAACAGATGTTAACCAAGGCATTAAATATTACACATCCCAAAAATAAAGCTTTAATAGAACCGCAAAAACTAGCAAAAATAAAACGTATTACAGATGCGTTAATAAATAAATTGAAGCTCTTTAAGTATACAAAAGAGGAGAATATGGTTGGAGAGAATATAACCTACGTCTTTAAAAAATAAAACAATAATGAAAGTACTTATTTGGACAGACTCATTTCCAAATTATTCCGAAACCTTTATTAGAAATCAAATAACAAATCTAATAGACAGAGGAATAGAAGTATTTATTTATACAGATAAAAAAGAGCTAAATAATCTTAAAGCTATTAACCATCTTAAAGCGTACGACTTAATTAATAAAGTTGTCGATGAACAAGATGTAGTACCTAAAAATACTATTTATAGAGTTATAAAAGCTCTATTTATAATACTCAAGGTATTATTTGCAAAAAACGGAAAGTACTATTTAAGAACATTAAATAAGAATAAATTTGGGCATAAAGCAACGACTTTGCGTTATTTCTATTTTGTACATTTTTTAATTAAAAATAAAATAAACGTGTTGCATGCACATTTTGGAACAAACGGAAGAAAACTCGTTTTCGCCAAGCAAATAGAACTTCCAGTAAAACTAATCTGTACATTTCATGGGTACGATATTCGTATGGGAGAAACAAGTAACAAATCCTTTTATGAAGGATTATTTACTTATGCAGATCATATTATTTCAATATCTAACTATAATGAGACGAAGCTATTAAGTTTCGGGTTAGATAAAAGTAAAATAGTGAATATAAATAACGGTGTTAAAGTACCGGAAGACATTGCAAAAAGAAAACAAGAAGACGTTATAAAAATCCTTTCTGTAGGACGATTAGTTAATGAAAAAGCATATCACTTAGCATTACAAGCAATAGCGAAAATAAAAAAAGAAAACCCAAAACTTAATATAGAATATAGTATTGCGGGCGATGGTAATTTAAAAGAAGAATTAGAGACATTGGTAACTGAGCTGCAAATTGAAAACAACGTTATATTTCATTTGTACCAAGAATCGCCAGTAATTTTTAAACTTATAGAACAAGCAGATTTTTTATTAGTAACAAGTATAAAAGAAGCTATGCCAACTGTTATTTTAGAAGGTTTTTCAAGAGGATTACCAGTAGTAGCAACTAATGTGGGGTCTATTAAAGATGTAGTAATAAATACAGAAACAGGAGTATTGGTCGAGCCAACAGAAGAATCCGTATATAAAGGGTTGTCTACTATGTTAGAGAATAAAGCGCAGTGGAAACAATTCGGAATAAACGGAAGAGCGCTTGTAAACGCAAATTATAACGAAGACAAGCAAATAGAAAAAATGATAACTTTATATAAGAGTTAACATACGTTTTAATATGAATGTAAAGAAATTAAAAATATTAGCAGTTTTAGTCAATTACGGAGACGAACAAATCAATTATTTGTCTCAAGTTGTCAATGCTCTAAAACATTATGTTAACTATGAAGTAACAGTAATTGTAAACTCTAATATTCCATTAAGTATAGAAAATGTAGATACAGTTAATGTTATTACTCTAGACGATTACCAATTACTACCACTAACTTGTAGAAAAGTAATTTGGGATAATAGAAACGATTACGACATCTTTTTGTTTGGCGAAAACGACCATTTGTTTTTAGAAAAACATATAGATAAGCATATCGAGTACAGTAAAATACTCCCTAAAAATAGAATAACAGGATTAATACAATACGAAGAAAATGATAAAGGTCGCTATTATCCAGGATATCACTTAGATTTTGAATGGGATTTTAATTCAGTAGAAAAACATGGCGGAAAAGTATTTGCACATTTTTCTAATTTACATCAAGCCACCTTTCTTTTAACAAAAGCACAATTGCTTCATGTGGGGCAAAAGTTTGACTTTATAGAATTAGTAGACGATATTACATTACCAATCCGAATTAAAAATAAAGTAAAAAGAACATTAGGGTTAAAAGTAGAATGCCCTAATTTATACAGCGTAAAATGTAAAGTAAATACAGATGTATATAAATATGCTGGAATGAAAAAAATGATATGTATTTCAGAATTCGAAGACAATTTAATTCATCATTTACCAAATATTTATATAGAAGGGTTAAAGGGACGAAACAAGTTGCGATCAGATTCAGATAAAATGCAAAACGCATTACAAAAACTACTAAGCGAATAGAATTATAAGTATATGCAGTTTTCTCTAATAGTACTTTCTAATACAACAAGCGAAGCTATAGTGTCTATGAATTTAGAATGCTTTAATAGTTTTATAGCTAGTGCTAAGTTAGTACAAGTTGATTACGAGATTATTTTAGTAGAAAGCAATAAAAAAAGTAAATACGAATACCCAGTAGAGCAACTAAAAATAGTAACACCAGATGCATCATTTAACTTTCATAAGTTTTTAAATATAGGGATACAAAATGCAACAGCAGACTATTATATACTAAGCAATAACGATGTGGTGTACGATGTGAATTGGCTTAAAGAGTTACTTAAAGTACGGGATTTAAACCCAGAAATAGACTCGTTTTCACCGTATGATGTTTTAGCTAATAAAACCCCAAAAGAAACCATAGAAACACAAGATTATATTTTAGGATATAAAATACAAAGACATCTAACAGGCTGGTGTTTAGTGGTGAGCAATAAGGCTATAAATACCATAAAAAAGCTAGACGAACGCTTTAGTTTTTACTATACCGATAACGATTATGCCATGTCATTAATAAAGTATAATTTTAAACATGCGTTGGTTACAAAATCGATAGCACACCATTTAGAAAGTGTAAGCAGTAAAAATATTAGAGAAAAGAAACCATTTAAGTTAAATCCAAAAACACCAAAATACATTATAAGTGAAAATTGGACTTGGGTTTTAGAAAATGAAAAAATGATAGAAGACCTCATTACGTTTCATAACAAATGGGGAAGTAGAAAAGTGGTTAAACTAAAACTATTAATCGCTAAGCAATTTAGTAAATTAGGTTTAGGCTATTTTAATAGATTTATACTAGTAAGCAGATGAGGCAAGGCGAAAATAAAGTTAGAGATAAAGTATTAGAACTCGAGCCCTGTGCACATCGCGTAATAATACCATTATATATACCTAATGAAGAAGACTATTATAAAGATGCCTTTACAATCTTTAAAATGTGCTTATTCTCGGTAACGAAAACAGCAATATCACCTTTAAAAGTTTCAGTAGTTAGTAATGGTAGTTGCGATACGGTAAACAAGAAATTAATAAGCTTAGCAATAGACGGACACATTAACGAATTGATAATAGAAAAAGAAGCCATTGGCAAAATAAACAGCATTCTAAAAGTATTAAGAACCGCCAATGAACGCCTTATTA
>CALGNG010000369.1 GCA_937958735.1 uncultured Aquimarina sp.
ATTGGTCAGACGATTGGTCATGGAATGCCACAGCTAACGATACCGATGGAGGCTTGTATTATCCTGTAACAAACGATTGGACAGATCCAGATAATCCAAACCAACCTGTAACAATCTATCATAATGAAGCTTGTGAAAAACCAACCGATACAGTTAATAATATATTGGTAGAAGAATGGGATGGATATACATGGAGGCGTATTTTTGGTTCGGGTCCAGTTCCAGGTCGCGATGTAGATAATGTTGTTTTTACAGATGTATTGCCATTAGGTTTTGAATTGGTAAGTATTACTAGTGCAGATCCTTTAGGAATAGCACCAACTACCACTACATTGCCAAGCGGAAGAACCGAAATACGTTGGGAAGCACCCAAACTACAAATAGGTCAAGATATTAAAATAACCTATACGGCTAGAGCTAATTTTAGTTCTGGAACATGTTCTAGAGTGGATGAGGTACAGGTTAATAATGCATCGGTTACAGCCGATAGCGAATCTCCTGTTATAGATATAGCAGAAGTGACTGTTAGTTGTAACCCTGTAATACTGCCTCCACCTCCGTCTTCTATGACAAAGGTAGCTACTCCAATAAGTGCAGATGTAGGCGATCAAGTAGTGTATACATTATCTTACGAAAACACAGATGGATCGCCTATCGAGTATGATTTTACTACGGCAAAGACTAGCGATTGGACAGCTCAAAATGGAACGATAATGCCTGTTTCGCCATTAGGTTTATCGTCTATTGGTAACGACGCAGGGGTAAGTACCTATAATTTTTCTCATGGAACAAATGGTACGCTTGAGGCCACTATTGATTTTACCCAAAGTGCTGCATTTGGTTTTGCTTTAAGACATACTGGAGGTGCAAAAGAGAATGGGCTTTATATAGTATTTAAACCTAATAGCGGAGCAGGAACTATAGAGACAACTGTTTTTGATGGATTAACAGAAATGGATACCACCATTTTAGGGTATAAAGGAAATCCTACAGAAATTAAACTACTTTTAATTGACGATCAATTAAATCTTTGGATAGGTAATACTTTTAATCCAACACCAACTTGGACGACAAGGGGGCTTCCTGTTAGAGTAGGTAATTATGGCTTTATTAATGGATATCCTAATGGAAATGATGCTTATGCATTACACACTGTAACTCATTTTAAAAGTAGTATGGATTCGGCATTTAATGTACAAATCACCGATCCTATTCCTGCAGAATTGACCTTTGTAGAAGCTTCCGATAAAGGAGAAGATATTTTAGGGGTAGTAACCTATCCAGAAATTAAAGGACCTGTTTTGGCAGGAACAAAAGTATCATATAGTTGGACTTCGGAAATTAAAAGTTGTCCTTCTAGTACCTCTAAAATTGTAAACTTAGCCTATACGAATATTTTGGGTGTTTCTAAAAATAGTATTGCAGCACAAGCAATCGTAGATTGTTCGGGAGTTAATTTATGTGTAATTCCTCCCGTAGACCCAGTGGCAAGCAATGTGGTATTTTGTTTAAACGATACTACGAAAGATATAAATACGTTTGTAACTGCAACAGAAACTATTGTGTGGTACGATGATATGTTTAGTATTGTTCCAATAACAAAGCCAGTTATAGATACCTCTTTAGCATTAGATAACACCTATTATATAAGTCAAAAAGATAAAAATGGATGCGAAAGTAATAGAGTTCCAATAGGCGTTAAGGTAATAGACGCAGGAGCAAATGTTAGTTTAAAAAGCGAAATTTCAAGTAATACTGCAGTTCAGTTTAATGTTGTTACTGGGTTTGGGTTAGTCGCAGATAGTTTTATGTGGGAAGCACTTCCCAATGCTAATGTTACAGGAACTTCTCTTGTGGGGCTTTCGGATGCAGTTATTGGAGACGTTTTGGTAAATACATCTTTAACCGCACAGGTAGTAACTTACTTAATTACGCCAAAGGCCAGCACAGGATGCAGTAATCCAATGTTAGAGTTATTGGTAACGGTAAATCCATTGCCGTCTATTAGTGTTACCTCGACTTCGGTAATCGAAGGCGAAGATATAGAAGTGACGCTTAGCCTAGATCGCCCAGCTATTTTGGAGACGGTCATAAATGTTGGGTTTATTGGAAATACAGCAGATGTTGGAGATTTGGATTTAGCTACAGAAATAATTACGATTCCTAAGGGAGGCATTACAGCGACTTTTAAAAGACCAACAATTAACGATACTGTTTTCGAATTAGATGAAACCGTTTCTGTTTTTATCGAAAGTGTAGTAAGTGGGGCAATAGATAAAATAGGAGACCTTTCAATAACTACTATTATAGATAATGATATTCCCGTAACCGCTCCTTTAACTACTCTTATTTCGAACTCCTCGGTAACGGAGGGTGGCGATTTAGATTTTAAAATAAGCTTATCCAAAGAGTCCATGGTAGATGTAATATTGGAGTTTGCAATAACAGATATTACATCAAGCACTCTGGATTATAACCCTGTATTAAGTCAAGTTATAATTCCAGCAGGAGATTTAGAAGGAAATCTTATAGTAAGCACTGTAGACGATATTTTGGTAGAGCCTAACGAGGTATTTAGTTTGTCAATAGAAAGAGAGCTTTCGGGCACAGTTGTCGATTTTACAAGAAAGGCTACAGGTACTATTAGGGATAACGATACTCTAGTAGAAGTTCCTTTAACTACTATTATTTCGGATGCTTCTGTAACGGAGGGTGGCGATTTGGATTTTAAAATAAGCTTGTCCAAAGTGTCTATAGTAGATGTAATATTGGAGTTTGCAATAACAGATATTACATCAAGCACTTTAG
>CALGNG010000370.1 GCA_937958735.1 uncultured Aquimarina sp.
CTAAGTTTTCTATTAAATCCCCTGCTTCTAAGGTTTTAGGGAGAGCTTCGTTAGTGGTTAAAATATGGTAACGACCATTTATTACTTCTATGTTTTTTATACTTAATTGCTGGTACGGAAAAAACGAGTTACTTAAACGAACCACACCTAATTGATCTCCTGTTTTACCTATTAAAAATCCCTGCTGTTGCGAGTGCCCCATGCGTATACCTACTTTATGAGTTCCTAAAACATCGACTACCTCTTGGTACACTCCGTGCACATTAGTGGCATCGTCTAACTGGTTTTTAAAAGTACAATTTAACAATTCTACCACCCCTCTACAACCTACAAAATGGGTGGCATCTGCTGTGGTGGATACCATACGCCCATTAGAAGGGATTACTTTAAAAGCATCTAAAGTAATGTTCTCGCTATTTTCGGCGATAAGCCCCATCCCGCCAGCATGGTGTACTGTTACATTTATAGCCTTAAAATTAGACACCCAACTAAGTCTAAAAGCAGGAGCTACTCTATTAATACTCTGATCTCCTTTTGCCGATAACACCAAGCCCACAGGAGGCAATTCTTTTTTATGATTATAAATACGCACCATACCAGAACTTAACTCTTTAGCCCGTAGCTTATTTTCTTTCCCTATTTTTTTTAACTCCTTAGAGCGCTTATCCATTTTGTATTTATAGTTAATTCTATTAAACCCATATTGTGTTTTGGATTTTTTAACGGTAGTTAGAGGGGTGTATAAATGGGTGTTAAAAGCAATGGCTTTTCTAAGAGTGTCATGCAAAATGGTTTGCCCCAAAGTATGCTCGTAATACTCTTTTATAAAAATAAGCTGCCCGTTTCTAATTTCGTAGGGGTACTCTTTGGCAATGCCTACATCAAAGGTATTTGCTTCGCTATCATTGGCAGTCACAATCATTTCGCTATGGAAAGGCATCGCCCAATCTATTGTAACATTTTTAACGGTAATATTTTCCGAATTATCGATTAAAAAAGGAATCATAATACCGTGAAAAATAAACAAAGAGCCTTGCCCATCTAAAGTTACATTCTTCCATTTTTTAATAGGAAAAGCCGTTTTTACAAATACATCGTCGTGGTTAGAAATATGGCAAAACACTTCTAAACCTTTATCGGGATAAAAATGATACGTCCCTTTTTGGAATTTAATAACTCTAATCTCACCTCCCAAATTCTTTGTTTCTAATAATACTTTTGGTGTGGCATCGGCTGCAATAGTAGTATTAAAATATAGGGTGTCTTCTTGACTTGTAGCCGCTAGACCTATAATACAATACAAGAAAAACACTAATCCACAAATTGAAACTTTAAAATGGCTAAACATGGGTTGGTTATTAAAATAGAATGCTTTAAAGTAATCAAATATTTTTAAACCTAACTTAATAAAACAAGTCTTTACATTTAGCTAAAATACTACAACAACCCCCTTTATCTTAAAAATCCATTAAGGCATTACTGCACTCATCCGCCAACAACCTTTATTACCCCTACTCTTACTCTAAAACAAATCGATTTTTAAAATTTTATAACCCCCAAAAGAGGTTATAATTTTAGATTTATAGTAACTTACCTGTTGAATTTAATATACATGTTTAGCACACGACTTTCTTTACGCTCTCGGCTTTTTTTAGCCATGACACTATTGGTATTATTAGCCTCTATTGTTATTGCAAGTATTACTATTTTTAGATATAAAGAAGAAGCCCAACAATACCACCGTAAACGTTTATTTAGAAAAGAACAGGCTATAAAACAACATATTAATTACATTTTAAAGCGAACCACTTACCCTATTACTACTAAAAACATCCCTCTTATTTTTAAAGAAAAAGGAAAAATTTTCGAGCTTTCGGAGGTACATCATATGCCTTTAAACCTCTACGATTTAAAAGGAAGCTTACTTATAAAATCCAACCAAAGCTTCTTAAAAGACACCATAAAACAAGAAATTCCCAATTTTGTAATTGCTAAGATTAACGACACCCCAAGCAAACGTTTCTTGGTAACCTACCAAAAAGAAGGAGAGCGTTTCCAATCCTCTTACAGCTATATTACCGATAGTAAGTTTAAACCCTTAGCTATTTTAAATTTACCTTATCTACAAAACGATAGTTTGGTAAAAAAAGATATTAGCGCCTTTCTTCAAAATATTTTCGAGGTATATATATTAATGTTTATAGTAAGTATTGGACTGGCCTATATGTTATCCAATTACATTACCCGATCTATTACTTCGGTATCGGACAAAATAAAAAAAACACGGATAGGCCAACAGAATAAAAAAATTACAGCACACAAGGTTAGCGACGAAATTAGTATTTTGATTAATGCTTATAACGACATGATTGACCAACTGGAAGAAAGTGCCGTTAAACTAGCTATAAGCGAACGGGAAAATGCTTGGCGAGAAATGGCAAAGCAAGTTGCCCACGAAATTAAAAACCCACTAACTCCAATGCGACTTACGGTACAGAGTTTCCAACGTCGGTTTGACCCTACTCAACCTAATATTAAAGAAAAATTAGAAGAATACAGTACAACACTAATCGAGCAAATTGATACAATGAGTGCTATCGCTTCAGCCTTTTCGGATTTTGCTAAAATGCCTGCTCGTAAAGACGAAATTTTAAACATGAACGAGGTGGTTAAAGTGGCCTTGGATATTTTTCAAGAAAAAGGCATTAAGCTTAACCACCCTACCCTACCCGTAACCATTAATTTTGACCGCACGCAACTTATTAGAGTAATTACCAATTTAATTAAAAATGCACTACAGGCTATGCCTAACGACAGAGTTACCCTAATACAAGTAACCATTTTTAACGACCTTAACACGGCTACCTTAGTAATTTCTGACAATGGCTCTGGGATCGATCCCAAAAACCAATCGCATATTTTTGAACCTAATTTTACCACAAAAAGTAGCGGTATGGGACTAGGGCTTGCCATGGTAAAAAGTATTGTAGAAACTTATGGTGGCACCATAAGTTTTACCTCGCAGTTAAACCAAGGCACTCGATTTACTATTAATATTCCGTTACACCAATAATTTAATTATGAATTTTTCCAATATCCTATATCATCAAAAAGAGAGTATTGCTACAATAACCATAAACAGGCCCGATAAGCTTAATGCCTTAAATGCCCTTACGCTGAAAGAACTACACGAAGCTATTAAGTTAGCCCATGAAGCCTATGATGTTAGATGTATTATCTTAACAGGAAGTGGA
>CALGNG010000371.1 GCA_937958735.1 uncultured Aquimarina sp.
AAATCATAAGCCTCCTGATCCATCTCTAGATTATCTTCTTTGGCGCCTTCAAATACCGAAACATAAAGAATATCCTTATCCACACCATAGACTTTGGTAAGTAGTTCCCAAGCCCATTGGATAGCCTCTGTTTTAAAGTAATCACCAAAACTCCAGTTACCTAGCATTTCAAACATAGTGTGGTGGTAGGTGTCCATACCTACCTCTTCCAAGTCGTTATGTTTTCCGCTAACGCGTAAACATTTTTGAGTATCGGTAATACGATTGTTCTTAGGAGTTCCGTTACCTAAGAAGAATTCCTTAAATTGATTCATCCCAGCATTAGTAAACATTAATGTAGGGTCGTTTTTTATAACCATAGGGGCAGAAGCAACAATGCTATGCTTTTTAGATTCGAAAAACTGAAGGAATTGTTTGCGGATGTCTTGCGATTTCATCGAAAAATAGAAGTTTATATAGTTAGAAAATGGAATTAAAAGCTAGGCTGATTACATTTTCTTATATTTGGAAATTATAATTATTAATTGGCCAATAAGGCAATCGCAAAAATAGCATATTTTAAATTATGTCAAAGGTTAAATACTACTACGATAGCGAAACCCTCTCTTATAGGAAAATAGAACCTAAGCGCGGACGTAAAATAGGTGTAGCTATATTAACATTATTAGGTGTTTTTATGGCTGCTTTTGTGTTGTTAATAGCTTACTATAGTATTCCTAAAATAGAAACGCCAAAAGAAAAAAAATACCGTAGAGAATTAGAAAATTTGGCGCTACAATATAAATTGATTAATAATAAAATGAGGCGCCAACAGCAGGTTTTGGACGAGATAGCCGAACGAGACAACACTATTTATAGGTTGTATTTTGAAGCCAACCCAATAAGCGACGATCAAAGAAAAGCAGGTTTTGGAGGAGTAAGCAGGTATAATAAATTTGATGGCTACGAAAATTCTGAACTAATAAAAGAAACCTACCAACAAGTAGACCAAATAGCTAAACAAATGGCTATACAGTCTAAATCTTTAGATGAGATTGCCACTTTAGCTAAAGAAAAAGAAAGTTTGTTAGCTTCTGTACCAGCAATACAACCTATAAGAAACGAAGACTTAAAACGAATGGCTTCTGGGTTTGGATTTAGAAGTGATCCATTTACTAAAGTGCGTAAAATGCATAAGGGGATGGATTTTACCTCGCCAAGAGGGACACCTGTTTTTGCAACTGGAGATGGAGTAATTTTTAGAGCAGATAATAGGTCGTCTGGTTATGGAAACCATATTCGTATAAACCATGGTTATGGATATAAAACTTTGTATGCCCATCTATACAAATACAATGTAAAGAAGGGGCAAAAAGTAAAGAGAGGAGATGTAATTGGTTTTGTAGGAAGTACAGGAAGATCGCAAGCCCCGCATTTACATTACGAAGTGCTTAAGGACGGAAAGCATATAAATCCTATTAATTTTTATTATGGGAACCTTTCTCCGAAAGAATTTGCTAATTTGCTAGAGAAATCCCGTCAAGAGAATCAATCACTAGATTAATATGTATATTCAACTTCCTGAAAAACTGTATTATACCATTGGAGAGGTCGCTAAGGCATTTGATGTAAACGCCTCTTTATTGCGTTTCTGGGAGAAAGAATTTGCGGTTATTAAACCTAAGAAAAACGCCAAAGGAAATCGATATTTCACAAAAGAGGATGTGAAAAATATAGAACTAATTTATCATTTAGTAAAAGAAAGAGGGTACACTTTAGAAGGCGCTAAGATTCATTTAAAATTACAAAAAAAAGAAACTTTAGAGAGCTTTGAAATAATTCGTAAATTGAATAAGATAAAAGCAGAACTAGAGGCGCTAAAGGAAAACTTATAACACTAAACGAATAATTATTATGAAATTTATTATTAGAATTGCCGCACTTATTTTGCTGGCTTGCTCTTTAAATTCTTGTAGTTACTACAATAATATGGTTACTCTTAACGAGGATACAGCTGAAGCATGGGGGAATGTACAAACCGCATACCAGCGTAGAAATGATCTTATTGGTAATTTGGTAAAAACCGTAAAAGGGGCTGCCGATTACGAAAAAAGTGCTTTGGTAGAAGTAATTAATGCCCGTGCAAAAGCCACATCTATAAACATAGACCCTTCTAATATTACTCCAGAGCAGTTGGCGCAATTTAATAAAGTGCAAGGTGGGTTAAGTGGAGCATTAAAAAGTCTTTTGGTAACAGTAGAGCGTTATCCAGACCTTAAGGCTAACCAGAATTTCTTGAAACTTCAGGATGAATTAACTAGCACAGAAAACCAAATTTTAACTGCTCGTACACGGTTTAACGAGGCTATTAAACCTTATAATAATTATGTAAAAGTGTTTCCTAATAACATTATAGCAGGTTGGTTTAATTTTGATGCGAAGCCTTATTTTGAAGCCGAAGCAGGAGCAGAAAAGCCAGTAGATGTAGAATTTGATTTTTAATTGATGGATACCAATGTAGAATCCTTTTTAACCGAAGATCAAGAAAAGAAAATAGTAGAAGCTATCCGTCTTGCGGAAAAGCAAACTTCTGGAGAAATTAGAGTACATCTAGAAAGCTTTAATGGTGTAGATGTCGAAACGCGTACTAAAGAAGTGTTTCATTTATTAAAAATGGATAATACCCAATTGCATAATGGAGTAATTCTATACGTGGCTGTAAATCTAAAACAATTTTATATATATGGCGATAAGGGAATCCATGCCAAGGTAGGGAGTTCTTTTTGGGAAAACACTAGAGATGTAATTTTAGAAGCCTTTAAAAAAGGAGATTTTGCTACGGGGTTGTCTAAAGGAGTACTTCAAATAGGCGAAGCTTTGCATACCCATTTTCCATGGCATAAGGACGATATTAACGAGCTTATAGACGAAATATCTAAAGACTAATGAATTTATTTTCTCGAATTATTATTAATGTACTCGTTTTTTTTATTGGGGTACCTGTGGTTTTTTGTCAATTTAAAATTCCACCTAAACCCAAAAATGTAACAAAACAAAAAGCCGTTTATGATTAT
>CALGNG010000372.1 GCA_937958735.1 uncultured Aquimarina sp.
GCAAAGATAAAGGTTGGATTAGTAGCACTACCCGTAAATGCAATTACTTGATCGCCAGAAGCAGATAAGTTAAAGCCATTATTTCCTACGGTACTATTATTAGCATTTTCAAAATTGCCAGTTATACCAGTAAAATTAACAACAGTGCCTTTTGGTAACAAGGCAGTTGTTGTATAAGATATAGCACCCTCGTTAGGTCTAAAACTACCATCGGATAGAATACCGCTATCGGTAAAAAATATTTGTGTACCGGTTTCTATATCTCTTAATGCAACAAAGCCAAAGCTTTTTGGGCTATCGGCATGGATGCTAATAATGGCAATATCACCAGGGGTTAAAGTGGTTTGGGCTATTAAAGGATTAATGGCACCCCAAAATAAAAGGAGGATTAAGAATAAATAATTGGTTGTCATGAGTTTATTTTTGATGAGGTATAAATGTACAAGCAAGATGTTAAGCAAGGTTATGGTTTGTGTTAGTAGTGTATTAAAACTAAGGGTTCTTGTGTTTGTAGATTGATTAATAGATTACGTTAAGGTTAGTTAAACCTTGTTTAAAATAACCTAAAGATTACAGTAAGCTATAAATAGGTTGGTGTTAGTTTTTTTGATTTTAAATGCTTTGGGTTAAAAATTGCGTGCTGTTAAAAAAAAGCATAATTTGTTAGGTAAATAACAATTTTGCCTATATATCGATTTAAGGAGTTATTCCGTAATTGTTTGGGAATCTCACTATACTTGTAAATACGGATAATCGTTTATTTAATCCAATAGTTAATAAAACACAAATTATTTAATTTAAAATTATGATTAAAAGATTAATAAGAGCTAAATATAAAATGTTAGCCCTTTGTATTACTGTAGGAGTATTATTTGTTTCTTGTTCTAGTGATAGTGGTAATGATAACGATACGGGTAATACTAATAATACAGATGGTGTTAGTAGTAGCTGTTCAACTAATATAAAGCTTCCTGAAATTGCATTAGGAGTTTATGTAAGTACAGGTGGTGACGGTTCTACATCGGAAACGGCAACTATTATTGCATCTGATTCGGAGCTTTACACGATAAATTTTAATAATGACGTAACTCCTTTAACTAATATTTCGCTTTGTGGAGTAGAACTAGAGGATCTAGATGGTACTATTTTTCTAAGGTTTAATTTTGAAGGTGAGGGAATTTCAATAAATATTATAAGTACAGACAGCAAAAGTTCCTTAATTATTCTTAAGCTTAGTAATCCGATGGTTTCTTTTTCGGGAGAAAAGTAAAAGCGAATGCATAATAATTACTACAATTAATACAGGGCTGATGTTGGTTTTAAATTTTATAGCCTTTAATCCATAGAATAATTATATCGGATAAGATAGAGAGGATATAGTAGTCTTATTGGTCAATTTTTTATAGTTTAATAGTTCTTTTTTAGTAAAAACTGCCTAAAAGTCAGTATGCGATAGCCTAAGTCATGTCATTTTGTCTTTTTTTAGTATTGGTATTGTAATTGCTTTTTAGGAGAACAAGACCTCTAGATCGGTACAGATTTAGTTAAAAATTATAAAAAATGAATTTGAATAATTATACTATAAAATCCCAAGAAGCTATACAACAAGCGCAACAAATAGCGCAAGGTTTGGGACACCAACAAATAGAGTGCGAACATATATACAAAGCTATTACAGAGGTAGACGAAAATGTGTTGCCTTATTTGTTAAAAAAACTAAACGTAAATCAAGGGCTAGTGGCTCAGATTTTAGAAAGCACTTTGCAAAGTTTTCCCAAAGTAGAAGGAGGGCAATTGCAATTAAGCAGAGTGGCTAACACTGTATTATTGGAAGCCAATACCATTGCTAAAAAAATGGAAGACGAGTATGTCTCGGTAGAGCATTTACTCCTAGCTATATTTGACTCTAAAAGTAAAATAGCGCAAATTTTAAAAGACCAAGGCGTGGCTAAAAAAGCCTTGCAGTCTGCTATAGAGCAAGTGCGTAACGGAGAACGAGTAACCTCTCAAAGTGCAGAAGAAACCTACCAATCGTTAAACAAATATGCTAAAAATCTTAACGATTTAGCAGAGAAAGGAAAATTAGATCCAGTAATAGGTCGTGACGACGAGATTCGTAGAGTATTACAAATATTATCTCGTAGAACCAAAAACAATCCTATGTTGGTAGGAGAGCCAGGGACGGGGAAAACTGCTATTGCAGAGGGACTTGCTCATCGTATTGTTTCTGGAGATGTGCCAGAAAACCTAAAGGACAAACAATTGTTCTCTTTAGATATGGGAGCCTTAATAGCGGGAGCAAAATACAAAGGCGAATTTGAAGAGCGTTTAAAATCTGTAGTAAAAGAAGTTACTGCTGCTAGTGGAGATATTATTTTATTTATAGACGAAATACATACTCTTGTAGGAGCGGGTGGAGGACAAGGAGCTATGGATGCCGCTAATATTTTAAAGCCAGCTTTAGCAAGAGGGGAATTGCGTGCTATAGGTGCTACAACTTTGGACGAGTATCAAAAATACTTTGAAAAAGACAAAGCTTTGGAGCGTCGTTTTCAGAAAATAATAGTAGAAGAGCCCGATACAGAAAGTGCCATTTCTATACTTAGAGGTATTAAAGATAAATACGAGAGCCATCATAAGGTACGTATATTGGACGAAGCTATTATTGCAGCAGTAGAATTGTCTCAGCGTTACATATCTAATCGGTTTTTGCCAGATAAGGCTATAGATCTTATGGACGAAGCTGCAGCCAAGTTACGTATGGAGATTAACTCCAAGCCCTTAGAACTAGATGTCTTGGATCGAAAAGTAATGCAGTTAGAAATAGAGATAGAAGCTATAAAAAGAGAGAACGATGTAGAAAAACTAAAAGGCTTAAATGCAGAATTAGCTAATATAAAAGAAGAGCGTAATGCTATTTATAGTAAATGGAGTAGCGAAAAGGAGGTGGTAGATAACATCCAAAAGCATAAACAAGAAATAGAAGAACTAAATTTAGAAGCAGATCGTGCAGAACGTAATGGAGATTATGGTAAGGTAGCAGAGCTGCGTTATGGTAAAATAAAAGAAAAACAAGAAGCTTTAGAGAAACTAGAAGTAGCTTCTGCAGAAAAAGGAGCTGCTTCCCTAATAAAAGAGGAGGTATCCTATGAAAATATTGCAGAAGTTGTAGCCAAGTGGACAGGAGTACCTGTGACCAAAATGTTACAGAGTGATAGGGAAAAGTTACTAAAGTTAGAGAATGAATTACACAAACAAGTAGTAGGGCAGCACAATGCAATAGAGGCGGTAAGCGATGCCATACGTAGGAGCAGAGCAGGGCTCCAAAACCCAACAAAACCTATTGGATCGTTTTTGTTTTTAGGAACTACAGGAGTAGGAAAGACAGAGTTAGCCAAAGCATTAGCTAATTATTTGTTTAACGACGAGGCAGCCATGACGCGTATAGATATGAGTGAATATCAAGAACGCCACTCGGTAAGTAGGCTAGTGGGAGCGCCTCCAGGATATGTGGGATACGAAGAAGGTGGACAGCTTACCGAAGCGGTAAGAAGAAAACCTTACTCGGTAGTACTACTAGACGAAATAGAAAAAGCCCATCCCGACACCTTTAATATTTTATTACAATTATTGGACGAAGGGCGCTTAACCGATAATAAAGGGCGTACTGCCGATTTTAGGAATACCATTATAATTATGACCTCTAACATGGGGAGCCAAATTATTCAAGAAAAATTTGAAAGTATAAAAGATGTAGAGAGTGCTTCCGAGGTGGCTAAATTGGAAGTCTTAGGAGTTTTAAAACAACAATTACGTCCCGAGTTTTTAAACAGAATAGACGACATTGTAATGTTTAACCCTTTAACAAGGCAAGACATAATTCAAATTGTAGATATTCAATTAAAAGGATTATCTAAAATGTTAGCGCAACAAAATATAACCATAGATGCTACACCAGAAGCAAAAGGTATATTGTCGGAAAAAGGTTACGATGTAGAATTTGGAGCACGTCCAGTAAAAAGAACCATTCAAAAAATGGTTTTGAACGAATTATCTAAGAAAATTTTAGCTGGAGAAGTAAAAACAGAAAGTGTAATTTTAATAGATGCCTTTGATAATAAAATAATTTTTAGGAATAATTAATTTTGGCACAAAGTTTGTTAAGTATGTTTTAGTTTAGTATAAGTTAGTTGATTGGTAAATAACGCTCGTAAGATTTTATGTCTTACGGGCGTTATTGTTATAAATATCCCCTTTTATTCATGTGTCAGATTCCGCTTCACGAAAAAGAATTATTAGCCACTATGGATGTTTAGGTTGTTATATTATAGTTTGCTAATTTTGGCAACTGTTTTTTGAGTTTTTCCTTCTAAAAGCAATAAATAATTTCCGGTGCTTAACTGCGTTAAGTTTATTTCTAAAGTAGTGTTCTTGGTAATATTATCCAATAATAACAAGTTTCCATTCATATCATAAACGCTAAACTTAGTAATTTTTGCTTTTGTATTTACGGTTAACACATCAATAACAGGATTAGGATAAATAGAAATTTTTTCTCCTTCAATCTTTAAATCATTAATACTTAAAACAGTTTCGTTTTTGGCTAAAAGGAGGTTTTTAATATACCTACCATTTTCGTTAAGTTGATCGTTAATTAAGCCTTGTACGCCTTGTCCAGGAAGTACACTAGTTGCTGCTTCATTTTTATCGCTAATAGACCAATTTACATAACTTATGTGGTTACTTTCCAAGTAGTTTATCCAGTCTTTAGTTTCTAAATCAAATAGACTACCTGTTCCGTCGGCTAAAGAAGTTCCGTATTCGGTAACAAAAAGAGCGACACCTTTATCCATAGCTCTAGTAGCTCTATCTCTAAGCCATTGGAAGTGTGTTCCTGCATAAAAATGGAGGGTATAAGCCACGTTAGGATCGTTAATTTTATTATCGGCAACTTCCTCTACTTCTTGGGAGAAAGTTCGTGTTCCAACTACAATTAAATTATCGGTGTCTTTAGATCTAATTCCTTGTATAACTTGTTCAGCATAGTTTTTTATCTCGGACCAAGGAGTGTTTATAGGCTCATTATAAATTTCGTAAATCACATTATCATAACTCCCATATTTTTCTGCCATTTCGGTAAAAAAAGCTATGGCATCGGTAGTATAGTTTTCGGCATTATGGGTGTGCCAGTCTATAATTACGTAGATACCCGCTTCTATAGCAGCTTCTACAACACGTTCTATTTTTTTAGTTTGTACCGCTCTATTGTCTATATAGCCTGTACCATTGTCCCAAGGTTCTTTTACACCCAATGCGGCTCTTACAATTTGGCTTTCCCAGTTGCTAGCTAAATGTTTTACGGTAGTAGCATTGTAATAATCGGCGACATCACCTGCATTACTCCAAAAAAGACTATTCCCAGCAAGGCTAATTTTTTCTCCAGTTTCGCTAGTTACATGGCTTTCGTTTACTTGTAAGCGACCGTATTTTTCTACTATAGTTTGCCCAAAACTAAGGCTGTTAACTAGTAAAAAACTAAAAGTGGTAATTTTGAGTAAGTTAATTTTCATAATTTTTGTGTTATATATAGATGTTATAATTAGGTTAACTATAAAAAAATATATATAGTATTCTATAGAAGAATAGTCTTACAACTAAAGTTGTTTTAATCTAATTTAAGGGTGTTACAGGTGTATTATAAGCAGTTTTAAGACCCCCAATTTAAATAAAGAGAATACAATTATGTTTGAAAAAAGAAGTATAAGAAAGAAATCCATACCTGATATACTATACTCTATTTTATAAAGTATACTTTGGGTATGCTATTTTATAGCTAAAAAATAATTATTTTTACCTTTGCTATGAAAACAAAAGTACAAACTGTAAATATTCAAAATAAAAAAGCCAGATTCGAGTTCGAAATTTTGGATAAATATACTGCG
>CALGNG010000373.1 GCA_937958735.1 uncultured Aquimarina sp.
AATAACATTAACACTGTAAACTTTAACAAGACCGATGCATTATCTTTCTGTACTCCTAAATCTATAGCTAGCTCTAAGAATTTTGGTCTTGCCACGGCAAAACCAGAGACTGCCACAGCCGTTATGGTTACTAATGCAAACACCCCTTTATAAGGCTTTGCAAAAGCAAGCAACTTTTTTAGAATACTTAAATCGTATGGGTTTTCGCTTTTACTCATTAAATTAGTTTCGTCTTTTCCGGATAAGAAACTTGCGTTAAATATAATCCTTTTGCTGGCACAGAATATCCTGCTTCTCCTCTATTTTGAGAAATAATAATCCTATCTATATCTTCTACTTTCATTTTACCTAAACCAATTTCCAATAAAGTACCTACTATAGCTCTTACCATATTACGCAAAAAACGATTTGCCGATATTTTAAAAATTAAAATATCTTGCTCTTGTTCCCAAAATGCATAATACAATTCACAGTTATAAGTCTTCACATCGGTCTTAGACTTACTAAAACATTTAAAATTAGTATAATCCAGCATTTTTTTTGCAGCACTATTCATTGCTAACACATCTAATTCCTTAGAAACACAACAAGCACTTGTAGTTTCAAATGGGTTCTTAGAGGTTGCTACTCGGTATTCGTAAGCTCTTGCAGTAGCATCAAACCTAGCGTGTGCTTCTGGGTTAACTTGATATAATGTTTCTATAGCTATGGATTCTGGTAAAAACGAATTTAACTTAAACACCATAGAATCCAAGTCTAAAGCTTTTTCCACATTAAAATGCGCTACCATAAATTTAGCATGTACTCCTGCATCGGTTCTTCCTGCTCCTACAATAGAAATTTCTTCTCTTAACAAAGTAGACAATGCTTGCTCTATAGTTTCTTGTACCGAAACGGCATTGGGTTGTATTTGCCAACCATGAAAATTAGCACCATTATAGGAAAGTTCAATAAAATACCTCAAATCTTGAATTTTGTGTATAAATTTACACAAAGATAGGATCTTTCCATACCCCTTAAAAATTTTACAACCGCTTTAAAGTTCTTTTTAATTGAAAACAAAAGTTATTACGCTACTGTCCTTATTGTTTGTTGCCTTTGCTTACGCTCTACAACCTCCAAAAGTTAGTCTATTAACTTTTGCTACAGGAAATGAATCGCATTCTGTTTTTGGACATACAGCCATTAGAGTACAAGATCCTTATCAAGAAACCGATTTAGTTTATAATTTTGGAGTTTTTGATTTTGACACCCCATACTTCCTTGCTAAGTTTTGCACAGGAACTATGGATTATAAACTAGGCATTCAAGACTACCAATCTACTCTTTCCTATTATTTTTCTGCCAACAGGCAAATATACGAGCAGACATTACAACTTTCTAAAGAGCAAACCACTAAGCTAATTAACAAACTGGAATATTTATATCGTCCAGAAAACAGGTATTACCGATATCGTTTCTTAGGCAGAAATTGCAGTACCGAGGTTAGAGATTTACTTTTTGAAGAAATAGAGGGTACAAATTATACATCACAAGAAACCAATCGCACTTTTAGGAATTACTTAGATGACTATACTAGACCTACCCCTTGGTTTAAATTTGGAATTAATTTAGCATTAGGCAGTAATATTGACAAAAAAATAGACACTTACCAACTAATGTTCTTGCCAGATTACCTTTCTTCCGAGATAGACAAAACTACACTACACAACAAACCCTTAGCTCTTAAAGCTTCTAAAACACTATCTCAATTAAAACCTTTAAACGAAAACAAGTGGCACCTTACTCCATTTATGGTTTTTGCTTTTCTGTTTATCGTAATGGTTTTTGGCAAGTCTACTTTCCTAATCCGCTCTTATGTCTTTGCCGTGGGTATTATGGGAATAGTTATTTTAGTTATTAGTTTATTTTCCGAACATCCAGAAGTTTTAAACAATTACAACCTACTATGGCTAAATCCTCTTTATTTATTAAGTTTTGCTTTTAGCTTTACATCTCTTAAAAAAGCACATAAAACATTATCTACCATTTTGGTTTTATGTTTACTTGCTACACTTGGTGTATGGTTTTCTAATATCCAAGGATACGATATTGCTTTTTTCCCAATCCTAATTACGTTATTATGGATTAACCTAAAGCAAAGTCAAAACGCTTAGACAACAACAGCACACTTATCACATGAAAATTTTATTACTTAGCGACACCCATAGCCATATGGACGACCGTATTTTACACTATGCCTCCGAAGCAGACGAGGTATGGCATGCTGGAGATATTGGAGATTTAGAGGTTACCGATAAACTGCAAGAAATTAGCAAACTTAGAGCTGTTTACGGCAATATAGACGACCACATAATACGCGCACAATTCCCGCTACACCAACGCTTTAACTGCAATGGTGTCGACGTATGGATAACACATATTGGAGGATACCCTCCTAAATATAATGTAAATACACGTGATGAAATAAAAGCCAATCCTCCTAAGCTTTTTATTTGTGGACATTCGCATATTCTAAAAGTAATTCCCGACAGCCGATACAGTTTAATACACATGAATCCTGGGGCTTGTGGTATTTATGGGTTTCACAAAACACGAACCATGCTTAGATTCGAAATAAACAGTGGGAAAATCGAAAACTTAGAGGTAATAGAATTAGGCCCAAAAAGCAAAATTTAATTCACTTAAAAGTTATTATTTGTCTTTAATCTTTAATTACATAGACTTTATTTAGTTTCTTTTTACAGAGCATTTGTTTATGTACTTTTACCAAAAAAAATAATATGGAGCTCCTATCTAAAATAGGTCAATTTATACTAATGATATCTATACTCGTGATACTTCATGAATTTGGACATTATATTCCTGCAAAAATTTTTAAAACAAAAATTGAAAAATTCTTTCTTTTCTTTGATGTAAAATTTGCTCTATTTAAAAAGAAGATAGGCGATACCACATGGGGTATTGGCTGGCTCCCACTTGGCGGTTATGTAAAAATTGCTGGAATGATTGACGAGAGTATGGATCGCGATCAAATGGCTAAACCTCCACAGCCGTGGGAATTTAGATCTAAACCTGCATGGCAACGTTTAATTATTATGTGTGGTGGGGTTATTGTTAACTTCTTATTGGGTTGGTTTGTGTTTTCTGGATTGTTATACACCCATGGGGATACTTACATCCCTACAGATCGTCTAAAAAACGGTCTCCAGATAGACTCTATAGGGCAGGCTATTGGCCTAAAGACAGGGGACAAAATAATTAGTGTAGATGGCAAACCCGTAAAACGCTTAATGGAAGCTACCATAGAGATCCTTTTAGGAGACCAAGCAACGGTAGAAAGAGAAGGCAAACAGATAACTCTTAATTTTACTGCCGAGCATAAAAAATTGATGTTACAAAAGCAATCCCAGATTGCCATGCCCCAGATAGAATCTATATTAGACACTGTACTCCCTAATTCTATTGCCGCATCTATTGGCCTACAAAAAGGAGATCATATTATAGAGGCTAATGGCACAAACACCACCTTGTGGAAAGATCTGGTTACACAAATTACTAGTAACAAAAATAATACTTTACAACTAACCATATTAAGAGATGGGGTTTCCTTACAAAAAACAGCAGCTCTTGATAGTAGCGGAAAACTGGGTATTGGCCCTTCTTTCTCCCACTTATATGTTACAGATAAATACAGCCTTACGGAATCCATACCTGCTGGATTACATAAGGCCATTTGGACTCTTTCTTTCCAAATTCGCCAATTTAAACTTTTCTTTAACAAAAAGACCGAAGCCTATAAAGAGATGCATGGTCCTGTAGGAATTGTAAAACAAATGCCATCGGATTGGAACACTACACGTTTCTGGTCTCAACTAGCCATGTTTTCTTTATGGCTGGGATTTGTAAACATATTACCTATACCCGCCTTAGATGGTGGACATGTAATGTTTCTATTATATGAAATAATTTCTGGAAGAAAACCTAGCCAACGTGTTTTAGAAGTAGGTCAAGTTATCGGCTTTGTCTTAACCATGGGACTAATGCTAATAATTACTCTATTTAACGACATTTTTTAATTTTGAGAAAAGTCAATAATTTTTCTCAATTACCCCGCCAACATACAACTTAAAGATTTACTTTATTTCTTTGTTAAATTTTTAATCTCTTTCCAACACATCGTTATTTTTTAAATAATGATGTGTTTTTTTTTTACAAAAACAATTCTATAATTAACAAAAAAACACGATTAATGGTCTTCATCCTTAATACCCCTTAGAGGCTTTAAAGGCTTCTCTTACACATCCCCATTAATGTCTTTTTTTTACATAAAAACTAAATATTTTTTTCTAGTTTTATTCAGTACAACAACTAAAAAACTAACACAAATTAAGATGAAAAACAAAACTTTACTAACATTTATCGCGGCCTTTGTCGCATCAATTATTCAAATTAACGCGCAATGCTCCCCCAATTGGCTTAGCACCAAAGGCAACAAATTAGTCGACAGCAATAACTCCGAAGTTATTTTAGCTGGAGTAAATTGGTCTGGTTTTGAAGCCAGTATAGGGGTCTTGGAAGGTTTGTACGCACGCGATATGTATAGTGCTTTGGAACAAATTAAAGATCTTGGCTTTAACTGCGTCCGCATTCCATGGGCCAACAGTATATTAAGAGATGGTGCTACGTACCAAGCCGCAAATTATTGGGTAAAAGATTCCTATGGTTACGACGGTACACCAGAAGCTGGACCGTATTCTAATTTGGATTTACAAGACATTACTAAACCTATAGAGGTAATGGACTTGATCGTAAATTGGTGTCAAGAAAATGATATGAAAATAATTTTAGATTGTCATTCTAGAGAACCTAACGGATACCTTACCGAAAAAACATGGTTTACCAACATTACTTCCGAAGAGCAATGGATTGAAGATTGGGTTTTTATGGCAAATCGCTATAAAGACAATAGCGCTGTTATTGGAATGGATATTAATAACGAACCTAATGGAAAAATAGATAACCCTGTGGGAGCTCGTTGGGGTACAGGAGGAAAATACGATTGGAAATTAGCCGCAGAAAAATGTGGAAACGCCATATTGGAAGTAAATCCTAATGTACTTATTCTTGTAGAAGGAATAGAGGCCTATAACAAACCTAACGGAGATACCACATCTTATTGGTGGGGAGGGAATTTACAAGGTGTTAGAGAACACCCTATTCAACTTTCTATCCCAGAAAAACTAATGTACTCTCCGCATGAGTATGGCCCTACTGTTTTTAATCAAACTTGGTTTTCTGCCCCTGATTTCCCTAATAATATGCGAGATATATGGGAAGAACAATTCAACTTTATACATACTCAAGAAATCTCTCCTTTACTAATTGGAGAATTAGGCATAAAAGAAGAAGGAGGAAAAGACGAACAATGGTTTAAAGAATTTATCAACTTTATAAAAGAAAAAAAACTTCACTTTACTTTTTGGACGTTTAACCCCAACTCTGGAGACACTGGAGGGATTTTAGGTCTTAATGGACCTTCTGACTTTGATAATGTTGTACAATGGAAAATGGATTACTTAAAACCTATTTTATCTCAACCAATCCCAAATTGTACCGAAAAATCGGTTTTATCTATAATCGATTTCGAAAAAGAAGTAAATCCAAGCTTTACTATTACTCCTAACCCAAGTAATGGTGCTATTTACATTAACAACAGTAATTCTAAAATAAACAGTATTAGCATATATACTTTAACAGGAAAAACAATTTACACTTTAAATAATGTAAATTCTAAAGAAGTAAATATTGATATTACAAATTTCGCAAAAGGGGTATACATTGTAAAAGTAGAAAGCCTTCAAAAAACAATACAGACTTTAAAGCTTATTAGAAACTAATCTAATTAGATAAACCACATAATTATTATAAATTTTTATTGGGGGTTACGTTTTACTAAAAAAAATCCATAACCTCCAGTAAAACAAATAAGTATATTCTATTTCTTTTAAAGAAGAAAATAAAATATAAAAAAAAGACTTAAAATATTTTGCCAAAACGTTTATTCGTTATATATTTGCACCCGCCTAGGGAAACAAACTTAGTCAAAACAAAGAAATGCAACGCAAAAGCTGATAATTTTTGCACTTTGAAATAGTTCTATATGAACATTCCTCCTTAGCTCAGTTGGTTAGAGCATCTGACTGTTAATCAGAGGGTCCTTGGTTCGAGTCCAAGAGGGGGAGCTAATAAAGCCAGTAAATAATATGTTTTACTGGCTTTTTTTATTTCATATTATTTAGGAATCAAATTAATTCGTTTATATATTTGCACCCGCTTATAGCATTAGCTTAAAGCAAAAGTTCTTAAAAGCTACGTGAAAGCTGATAATTTTCACATTTTTATTATAGTTCTACATGAACATTCCTCCTTAGCTCAGTTGGTTAGAGCATCTGACTGTTAATCAGAGGGTCCTTGGTTCGAGTCCAAGAGGGGGAGCCAGTAAAGCCAGTAAACAGTACGTTTTACTGGCTTTTTTTATTTTATATACTTTCTAGTAAATATTTTTATAGTCCCAAAATTATTCATATAACGACATCACCACACTTACTTTTGACCTTATAACACTAATAATTAGAATATTGCCATAATAGGCTAAAATAATTATCAGTAGTAAATACGAATAGTCATATACTATAAAATAAAAAATTAATTTTCAATCTATAGGGTATTTACTTTTTTCATTGTTTTTATTAAAAAAAAGACAATGGAGAAAGAAAAAAAAATTGATTTAAACGTTCTTAAAACAAAAATAAAGAACCTTCGAAAAAACAACCCTTTAAAATCTGCCGCTTTCCAAACTGCTGTACATATTGGAGTAGCTACAGCTACAGGGGGACTCTCTTTAATAGTTTCTGCTCCTATTGTTGGTGCACAAGCCTACCGGAATCAAAACGGAATTAAAAAAAGTTTTAAAGCCGCTCTGGACAATAAAAAACCTATTAAAGAACGAGTATCCGAAATTAGTAATACACTTAAAAATTCTGACAAAACAACTAATTTACAACCCATAAAAAACTTTCGAAAAAATAAGCCTTTAGCTTCTGCTGCTTTGCAAACCGTTGGACATATTACTGCTGCGGCATTAACTGGAGGTGTCTCACTAATCGCTACAGTTCCTATTGTTAGCATACAGGCCTACAATAATCAAAACGGAATTAAAAAAAGTTTTAAAGCTGCTCTTGACAATAAAAAACCTATTAAAGAACGAGTATCCGAAATTAGTAATACACTTAAAAACTCAAATAAAAAGAATTTTAGAAAAGACAAACCTATAGCCTCTGCATCTATACAAGCTACGGCTCATGCAGTTGGTTTTGCTGTAACTGGCGGAGTATCCTCGTTCATTACCGTTGGAGCGTTAGTGTTGCAAAGAAAAAGTATCCTAAGCAATATAAAGAGTGCTACCGATTATTTAATGAAGAAAGACCCCAAAACCATTATAAAAAAACCTGCTAAGGTTATTGGTATAAAATTAGATAAGACCAAAGATGCTATAAAGAATATAGCTAATGAAGCTAATAAAGCTTCTAGTCAATTAAGAGGGACTAGCAAATCCATGGGAAAATTATTAACTAGAGAAAAATCATTAACTAAACCTAGGCGAATGTCTATTTAGGCATTATTTTTTATAACGCTTAAAACACTATAAACATTTTTTTATATTGGTTTTATTTTAAGTAAAAGAGACCTCAACGAATCTTTTATTTAAAATAAAACCAATTTAAGATTTAAAATATTCTATTAATAGGCATATTATTTTAAGTAAAAGAGACCCCAACGGATCTTTTATTTAAAATAAACCCAATTTAAGATTTAAAATATTCTATTAAAATAAATTTGTTTGTATAATATTGTTCTACAAAAACCTGTATACTTATAAACTATCTACCTTTCTAAACCTTATGCTTTAAAATTTATTTATAAGGTTTTATAATGCTCGGTTACCAGTATAAATTCTATTTTGGGTTTTTCGAACATCCAAATTATATGTTTTTAGTTAAAGAAATAGCATTTCTTAACAGCTTCAAATTTTATTTTAAATAAAAAATCTTAACTTATATCTTCTACTATAGCAGAAGGCGCATTGTTTTTAACCGACTCTATACCCTTATCCCTACCCTGACTACTAACATAGCTTTCACTTCTACCAATAATTTCTCCATTACCTGCCTTTAAATTAAAGCTGTAGCTACTCCCATTCTGTTTTCTTTCATAACTACCATTACTAGATGCATTGGCTTTTATAGAGGCTATCCCACCTTCGCAGCTTTGTTTTGCTGTATAACCTTCGCTTGCCAGTATTACTTCCCCATTACCCGCTTTTAATCTAAAATAAAATTGATTGTTTTTTTCACTCTTAAAAATCTGGAATTTACCCATAGTTTGCTGAAAATTAATTATTTACACTATAAAAATAATTATAATTATCACATTTACAAATACTTGCATTTTTTTTTAAGCAATCCTTCCATCCACTAACTCCCATTATTAAACTAACCAGATTTACTTCTACAATGGTTATCCTCTTAAAACACGACATAAATACCAGTAACTCTTAAAAGCCCAGCTTACCCCTATTTTAAGCTTATAAGAACACCAAACTCTACAAACACATTTAACCTATTAAAAAATTACTTGCTAGTTTTTTTTATTTCTACCCGTTGCCCCGCAGAATGGCTACTAAATTCTGGTGCATACATACACTGTAGTGTGGTTATACCATTAGAAAAGCTTCCGTTTTGATTAGCTATTACATCGTACTCCAATACATAGACGCCTTTAGACAATTGGTCTATAAAAAAATGAGTAGCTACATCTTTGGTAGTCTGGTAATAACCCAATCGGTCTTTATACTCGTAACCAGAAATTACTTTGGTAGGCTCAAAACCACTGGCGCGCATATCTTTTAGGTGTACAAATTCCATATCGTTACTACTTTTTACTATAAGGCGTACTGTAACTTTATCTCCAATATTAAGTGGAGAATCTGTGGTAATACGTTTTAGTTGAGTTCCCTTATTGGATATTTCCTTTTTATACAATTCTTTATCTATAGATAACGGATTGGTATCGTCGATTTTAATGTTGTCTAAATTTTCGAAATATTGCCAATAGTAACCGCCATAATTGGTTACCGCACTTTTGTTTGTTATTTTAATATTTTTAAATGCAGGCGTAATTTCTGTGGCCTGCCAACTGGTTTTAAGATAACCTGTGCCTTGTTCTTTTTGGGTATCGACTAATTTTTTAGTGGCTATTTTAGCACCTCCTACCTCTATAAGGGTGTTGTCTTTTACCGACAACCAATTGTTTCCTTGTAACAATAAGGCATAACTGGCATCGGCAGTTTCTATCGTAGTTGCCCAACGGTTGATGCGTTTGTTTTTAAGTAAGAAAATTTTCATTTCTTCTATATATTTTTTTGGCTGTTTGGTTTCGGCATAAGCTTCTATTAATAATGCCTGCGTGCTTATGGAAGAACGGTACCACCACCAAGAGTTGGTGTTGGCTTTCCAATACATTCCGTTTTCTTTAGAGTTTACCGCCGACTGGGTAAGGGCTGTTATTATTTTTTGAGTAACAGGACTTTTTTCAAAACGATGTAGACATAAGGCTAACAGCCCTTTTTCATAAATAGAACATTCTTGCCAACGGGTTTTGTGGTAGTCTAGTGCTTTTTGGATAATGTCTTTGGCTTTTCCTTTTAAAGGGAAACGGGTGGCATAAAAACTTCTGGCGTAAGCCCAATGTAACCATCGTACTTGTTTATGGAAGTCCTCGTCTGTTTTATGGTGCTTTAGGTAATTATTATAATTGGCAACAAGTTCTTGATCTAAAAACTGGATGGCTTTTTTAACTATGTTATCTGTTTTGGTACGTTGGCTGGTTACTCCTAATTTTTCTAGGTGCCCAAAACCTGCTACAATATGGCGGGTAATATAAGGGTTGGCATAGCCGCCTTTAAACCATGGAAAACCACCGCTAGACTTTTGCAGCCTACGGAGTTTGTTGATGGCTTTCTCTGTAGCCTGTCTTGTTTTTTCTAAATCGAATAGAATAGCTAAACGTTTTTGTTGTTCGGTTTCGGATTGGGCTTCTTGCAACCAAGGGCTTTCTGCTAATAAAATGTTTTTTAGTTCTTGGTTTTTTTCTAAAGGACTTTGTAAAGTGCCTTTAGCTTGCCAGCTTTCGAAAACAGCTTTTATTTTTGGCTGAGATTTTAGGATATGTGCTGCCATAGTATTGGCATACAAACGAGAAAAAGTTTGCTCGCTACATTCGTGTGGAAACTCCATTAAATAGGGTAAAGATTTAATAGCCATCCAAGCAGGATTAGAGGTATACTCTAAAGTTATTTTATGGGGTTTCTGGGTGGTGCTATGGGGTTTAAAATTGGCTAGCGAAAATTTTTCTGTTGCCCCGGCTCGTACCCAAATTGGTATGCTTTCTGTTACCAGCATGCGGTTAGAGAGTACGGGGATAATTTTCTCCTCGCCATCTGTAAAATTATTGGCTTTGGCTACTATTTTATATTGGATAGCTGTAAGGTTTTCTGGAATTTTAATTTCCCAACTTACTAAAGTATTCCCACTAGCATCTATACTAAACTGCTGGGTGGTTTGCGTGTGTGCTAAAACTTTATTTACCGAATTTCCCGTACTAGGATCTGTCCATTCTAATAAAGCTACACCGTCCATTTTCTGACTAGTAAGGTTGGCTATCTTAGCAGTAAAATGTAACACATCGCCTTCTCTAACAAAACGGGGTGCATTAGGGATAATACTTAGGTCTTTTTGTGTAAGGGTTTGTGTTTTTAAAGCCCCTGTAACGGCTTGGGGAGTATGTGCCAGCATTCTAAAATTCCAACGAGTTAAGGCTTCTGGTGTCTTAAATTCAAACTCTATCTCCCCCTTTTTATTGGTACGTAAATTGGGCAAGAAAAAAGCGGTTTCCTGTAAGTTTTTACGGGTTTTAATGTTTTTTAAATCTTCTGTATCTTGAAAGTTAAAATCTAAACTATTTATATCTACCCCATCTTTAAGTGTTATTAAAATTACTCCATTAGCTCCTCTTACTCCATAAATAGCAGCTTTAGCTACGTCTTTTATAATTTCAATATTTTCTATTAAAGAAGGATCTATTTTTAGATCTTCTAAATCTACAGGGATCCCATTAACTATATAAAGGGGTCTACCGCCTTCTATAGAACTAGCTCCTCTAATTGCGATTTTATCTAAAGGCTTTCTGGATGACACACTTACTCCTGCAACTTTTCCCTCTAAAGCTGACTCTATTCCAGTGTCGGCTTCTAATTCAAATTTTTCGGATTGCACTCTAGATACTGCACCAGTTAATTCTCTTTTCTTTTGCACTCCATATCCAATTACTACATTAGATAGAGATGTACCTGGCTGTAAATTTATAACAATCAATGACTTTAATTTTTCAATAACAAAATTCGTAGTTTTAAATCCTATAAAAGAAAAATTCAAAGTGTCTCCTATATTGGCATTAAGAGAAAACTTTCCTTCAAAATCTGTTGTAGTTTTAATTTTTGAGCCCTTAACTAATACATCCACAAATGGAAGAGGCAAATTTTCATCATCGTAAACAATTCCCTTTATAATATTCTTACGCTCATCTAATTGTTTTTTAAGATCTATATTGTATTTAATTAACGACAAATAATTTTGATACTGCCAAGAGTTAATCCTATTAAACCTAAAAC
>CALGNG010000374.1 GCA_937958735.1 uncultured Aquimarina sp.
GTAACTATTTGCGACTTTTCTATTTGAATAGTAAACTTCGTAGTTTCTTTTAAAAAACAATCAATTATAGTTTGTGAGGAATTAGAAATTGGAAAAACACGGCCATCTTCTTCTATTTTTAAGGCTACTCCTCTACTCTCAAACCACTCCATAACATCTCCAGTCATAAAACTATGAAATGGACCCTTAAGCTCTCTTTCTCCTCTAGGGTAATTCTTGGCTAATTCTTTAGGGATAAATTCGGCATGGGTTACATTACACCTTCCTCCTCCAGAAATTTTTACTTTTTGTAACACTTCTTTTCCTCTCTCTAAAATAAGAATACTTAAACTAGGGTTTCTTTCTGCAATATTTATTGCTGTAAAAAAACCCGAAGCTCCACCCCCTATAACAATTACATCATAATGCTTCATATTTGATCTGGAAAATCGGATATTATACCTTGGATCTCTAATTTGCTCATCTTACTAATAAATTCTGGCTCGTTTACAGTCCATGTGTAGACTTTAATCTTTTTTAGCTTAGCTATACGAACCATATGAGGCTTTAGTTTTTTATGATATATATACACCGAACCATATCCTTTTTTAACCGCATTTCTTAAAGCTTTACATGGTTTTTTTGCCGTAATTAAACCTAATAGAATATTAGGGTTATATTGTCTTATTTTGTCTAAACGACTAGACTTAAAACTAGACACTACTAATTGATTGTAAGACCAATTTCCAACCTCCACTTCTTTTGCTATCAAGGCAGCTCCTTTAATTGCTGTACCCCTACCTTTTAATTCTATATGTATTTTACATTTGCCTTTACAGTGCTCCAAAACTTCTTGTAAGGTGGGCACCGCAAAACCATCCGAATTTTCTTTTTTTATTTGTCTATAGGTTAGTTTTCTAATTTTCCCTTCTCCCGTAGTCGTACGGTTCATTTTTTCGTCGTGGATTACAAACAACTCTCCTGTTTTACAAACATGAATATCTATTTCTATAGCATCTACGCCTAGATCTAAAGCATGATCAATAGAAGCAAGTGTGTTTTCTGCCACATAACCCTTCGCTCCTCTGTGTCCTATTTTTTCCATAGTAAGCTTATAACTTCAAATAAAAATCTTTAACCAGTGCAGTATATTCTTCTGTATATACATGTCGTTGTTTTTCTAAAATAATTTCACTCAGTTCTACATCAACTGCTTGAAATTGAAATTGAATTAGACTTCTTTTTATTAAACTTTGCGAAGTTCCTTTTACTCTTGTAATTCTCGAAGGAAATAAATGCATTTTAGAGGCCACATCAATTATTATTTCTTCTTTGTCGAAAGGAATTATTACGGCAAAAAGCCCCTCTTCATGCAATAGCTTTGATGCTCCATAAAATAAATGTTCAAAAGGTAGTGCATCTTCGAAACGGGCTTTATTACGAGAATCGCTTTCCGATTTTTGGGTTGGCGAAAAAAATGGCGGATTACTAATTATTAAATCGTATTTCTCGTCGTCTACTTCCTGAAAAAATTCTTGAAATGAGGCATGGTATCCAAATAGTCGATCTCCCCACGGAGAGTTTTCAAAATTACTTACGGCCTGCTCATAGGCACTTTCGTCTATTTCTATGGTTTCTATTTCCGAAGAAGCAAAACGTTGTGCTAACAATAACGCTATTACCCCAGTACCGGTACCTATGTCTAGCACATTTCTAGGTTCGTATTCTGGCAACACCCAAGCGCCTAACAAAACACCATCTGTACCTATTTTCATGGCACACTGGTCTTGTTCTATTTTAAATTGTTTAAACTGAAAAGAAGTAGACATTATTTGACTTTGTAATGTATTACAAATATAAGTCAATAAGGCCTTCGGGAGTATTTACGACAAGCTGTTTTTTAGTTTTATCCAGTTTATGAATAAACTTATCGTTCATAGGTATTAATATTTGTTTTCCTTGATAATCTATCTCGAAAAGTGCTTGCGAAGTGGTATCATTTATTGCAGAAATAGTTCCTATTTCCCCTCTATTTAAATCTATTACTGTAAAACCAATAACTTCATGAAAATAGAATTGATTTTCTCCCATTTCTGGCAACAAATCTAATGGCAAATATAAATCGGCTTTCATTAAATCGTCTGCATCTTGTTCTGTATCTACGTCTTCGAACTTGATACGCAACATTTGAGATCTATGGAGCTTACATTTATCAACAAAAAATGGAACCAGATTATTGTTGTACTCAACAAATACTGATTCCATCTCTAAATACTGTGAAGGGTCGTCGGATTCTAATTTAATTAAAACCTCGCCCTTAAAGCTAAACTTACTAACGATTCTGCCTAAATAGAAACAGTCTTCTTTACGCATAATCTAGTATTTTACTACTCTTCTTCGTTAGTTGCTGCTTCAGAAGCTGCTGCTTCTTCTGCTTTTGCTGCTGCTTCGACCTCTGCTTTAGCTGCCGCTGCATCTGCTTCACGCTTAGCGTTAATTTCTTTTTCTGCTGCGATAACCTTAGCTTTTTCGTCTGCTGCTTTTTTAGCTAAAGTATCTTTCTCTGCTATTACAGCTCCTTCTTTTTCAGAAACCCAAGCTTGAAATTTCTCTTCTGCTTGCTCTGCTGTTAAAGCTCCTTTAGCAACTCCACCTAAAAGGTGATTTTTTAACAATGCTCCTTTAACAGAAAGTAAATTCTTTGCTGTTGGAGTTGGTTGTGCACCATTTTGCAACCATTTTACAGCTCCATCAACATCTAAATCGATTGTTGCTGGATTTGTATTAGGATTATAAGTACCTACTTTTTCTAAGTATTTACCATCTCTTTTTGATCTTGCATCGGCTGCAACAATCCAATAAAAAGGCTTCCCTTTTTTACCGTGTCTTTGTAATCTTAATTTAACAGGCATAAAAATTTATTTTTGAGGTTCTCGACCTCGGTTATAATTAGGGCGCAAAAATACATAAAAATGTATTAATGCGCCCAAAAAAACTAACTATTTACTACTATGCTATTGTTTTGTTATAATAAATTCACTTCTTCTGTTTAATTGATGTTCTTCTTCGCTACATTCTACTCCATCGGAACAACGGTTAGTTAATTCAATTTCTCCATAACCTCTTCCTGTTAGTCTTCCTTTAAGGATTCCTCCTTTACTTACTATATATTCTTTTGTACTTATATTTCTGCGAGTACTTAAATCTATATTGTATTTAAAAGGTGCTCTACTATCTGTGTGGCTACGTACATCTATTTCTAAATTAGGATATTCCTTCATTACAGCTATTACTTTTTGTAACTCTATTTCTGCATCGGGACGTATAAAGGACTTATCAAAGTCGAAGTATATAGGACTTAATTGGAGTAATTTTCCTAAATCGTCACCTACTTTCATTTCTACAATCCCTAACTCTTTTTCCCCTTTTCGTAGTTGGATAGGTTGGTTATGCTTAAATTCAAAAACATTATCTGTTAAAAAGTCTACCTCTGTCTTTTTATAGTCTGGATTATCTGCTCTAATTACATAACCTTCATTACAAACTACAGGTAAACTGTAGTTACCTTGTGCATCTGTAATGGTACTCTCCAATTCTTTCATTTTAGAATTAAACAAGGTCACTTTTGTTCCTGGTAAAATTTCACGAGTTTCTGCATCGGTTACTAATCCATTTAGGTATTGCTTGCAACTTTCTATTAATTCTTCGGTCTGGATAAAACTATAAATATCGTCGCTCCCTACTCCTCCTGGGCGGTTACTTGTAAAGTATCCAATTTTAGTGTCTGCGTCTATAATAAAAGTAAAATCGTCCGAGGGGCTATTAATAGGCTCTCCTACATTATAGGGTTCTTTAAATATTTTTCCATTGGCGGTTGCCGATGTTACAAAAACATCTAGTCCTCCTAAACCTAAATGACCGTCGCTGGCAAAAAATAGCTTGCCTTCTTTGTTAACAAAAGGAAAAGTTTCTCTAGCTTCTGTATTAATATTTTTTCCTAAATTTTTAGGTTCACTATAAGAGTTTCTTCCTAAAATATCTACATAAAACAGGTCCGATAAACCTGTGGTACCAGGTCTATCGCTTGCAAAGTACAAGCGTTTTTCGTCTACAGAAAGGGCTGGGTGAGCGGTAGAAAACTCGTCGCTATTAAAAGGCAATTCTATAACATCTACCCACCTGCCTTTTTCGTCTTTACTGGCTTTGTATAGTTTTAATAGTGTCGTACCAGAATTGTTAGATTTTCTCTTTTTATTAGTGAAATTATTTCTGGTAAAGTACATAGTCTTCCCATCCTTAGTAAATACGGTGGACGATTCATGCAGGCTTGTGTTTACTTTTCCTTTAACGTCAAAAATGCCATCTACCCCCATCGTATTTCTACTATCTCTTCTTGTAGAGTAGAGGTCTAAAAAGTTAGTTTTATTCCACTCGTGCACTACTCTGGATGCTCCACCATCTCTAGCCGAAGCAAAAACAATTTGATCGCTTTTCAGAAAACTAGGTCCAAAATCAGATTCTGGTGAATTGATAGGTAGGTTTACTATATCAAATTTTCCAGATTGTAATTTAATTAAATTAAGGTAATCTGGCTTGTTAGCAAAAAGTCTGGATCGTCTATCTCCCTTTCCTGTAGCTTTCCGAAAATCGTACATTATTTTATCTGCATTTTCGTACTGACCTATGTTTTTTAGCGTCTGGGAATATCTAAATAAATATTCTGGATCTATTTGGTCTTTATATTCGCTATATAACCTAGAGTACCATTTAGAGGCTTGCCCTAATTCTGCATTGAAATAATAGGAGTCTCCTAGTTTCTCAAAAATTTCTTGAGAAGAAAACCCATTTTCCACAACGCTTATATAAGCATCTCTAGCATTAATATAGTTGTATTGATCAAAATCCTTATCTGCGTTTTTAATTTTCTTTTCTTGAGCAAAAGACGTCATCAAAGACATCACAGAACTGAATAACAAAATGTATATATAATTTTTTTTCATAACTGTACTGTTTAGAAGAAACGTGGTGTTATAATACGTGAATATTTCTTAAATAATTCAAATCTTACCAAGATTTCGTAACTACCATCGTTAAAAGAGGTGTCTCCCAATTCTGTAGTTTCTCTATCGTAGGCAAATCCTATCATAAGCCCATCCGATACATTTACTCCAACCAACCCACTAAATGCGGCATCCCATCTGTAAGCTACTCCAAGTGTAAACTTATTATAAAACAAGAAGTTTGCCGACACATCTACTTGTAATGGTGCTCCATTTACTACTTTAGCTAATGCTGCTGGTTTAAACTTTATATCGGGATTTAAATTAAATACATAACCCGTGGTTAAATAATAGTTTACACGCTCTTCTGCTAAAAAACTTTGGGCTGAATTGTTGTTTATATTATCTACATCAAAATGACGTGTTTCTAACAGATTAGGTGCACTTAAACTAACATAGAACTTTTTACTATGGTAGTAAACACCAACTCCTACATTGGGACTAAATTTATTATCTATATTGGTCTGGAATCTAGCATCGTCTGCCCTACTTCCAAAGAAGTTTAAACGATCAAAATCTACATTTAATAACTGTCCTGTGGCTTTTA
>CALGNG010000375.1 GCA_937958735.1 uncultured Aquimarina sp.
ATAGCAACAGCGGTAAGATCTAAAAATTTCAAGTATTTAGGAGATAATATATATAAGATTAATCTTTTTGAAAACTCTAAAGGTGAAAGTGATATTAAGTTGGTAGTTAATTTTGTAGGAAAAAAAGCGTTTGTTATTAAGTCTATTAGTTTAATGATTTTGCTGTCGGTGTTTCTATCCTTAGTAATAATGATTACTTTCTTTTATGCCTATAGACTATTAAATAAACAACGTAATGTTTCGCAAATTAAAACCGATTTTATAAATAATATGACGCACGAGTTAAAAACTCCCATTGCGACAATTGGCTTAGCTATAGATTTTATAAGAAATCCTAAAGTAATTAACGATGAGGTAATGAGGGAAAATTACCTTAATATGATTGATCAAGAAAACAAAAGGATTAATGCCCAAGTAGAAAATGTGTTAAGAATTTCTAAATTAGAAAAAAAGCAATATAACATTCCTAAAAGTCGTCAAAATGCTCATTTACTTATAGAAGAGGCTTTAAGTAATTTAGATTCGCAAATAAAAGAATTTGGAGCAAGCGTTACTGTTGAATTAACCGCAACGAGTTATTTTGTTTTAGCAAATAAAACTAATATTGTAACGTCTTTGATGAATATTATTGAAAATTCGTTAAAATACAGTGAAAAAAAACCGAATATTAACATATATTCGGAAAATTTTAAAAATAGTATTATCTTGAAGATCAAAGATGAGGGAATTGGAATTCATAAAAATGCGAGAAAAAACATTTTCGATATTTTCTTTAGAGAATCTACTGGTGACATACATAATGTTCAAGGCTGTGGCCTAGGTTTAGCTTATGTAAAGAAAATTATGGACGATCATCATGCCGAAGTAGATGTAAAAAGTAAAAAAGGGAAAGGAACGCAGATTATTATAAGATTACCTCTAATATCATAAACACATGGATAGCGAAGCAAAAAAAATACTCTTAGTGGAAGATGATCCTAATTTTGGAACAATCTTAAAAGATTACCTTACAATAAATAATTATGATGTAACCCATGCTAGAAATGGCATGGAAGGCTTCGAAAAATTTAAAAGAACCGATTATGATTTGTGTATTTTAGATGTAATGATGCCCTATAAGGACGGTTTTACGCTAGCCAAAGAGATCAAAGACAAAAATAAAGAAGTACCTATTATATTTCTTACTGCAAAATCGCTTAAAGAAGATGTGTTAAGAGGATATCAAGTAGGTGCAGACGATTATCTAAACAAGCCTTTTGACAGTGAGGTGCTGTTAATGAAGATTAAAGCAATTATGCAGCGTAAAGTTATAGCTACGATTGCAGATAGTAAGCAATTTGAATTTCAGATAGGAGATTTCTATTTAAATTCTAAGTTGCGTTTTCTTTCATACTTAAAAGAAGATCCTGTAAAACTTTCTCCAAAAGAAAATGACCTACTTCGCCTTTTAGCATTGCACTTGAATGATTTAATGACTAGGGAGTTGGCTTTAACAAAAATATGGAGAGACGATAATTATTTTACTTCTAGAAGTATGGATGTATATATCGCAAAATTAAGAAAATACCTAAAACAAGATGGAAACGTAGAAATTCTAAATATCCATGGAGAAGGCTTTCGTTTAGTAGTAAGGCAATAATAAGTAGTTGAAATTTTATTAAAATACTACTTTAATTATCACAAAATAAAAAAGATCCACTTATAAGTGGATCTTTTTTATTTTACATTTAGAGCAAATAAACAATGCTATTTTAAGAAGCTAAATATTTTTTGAAACAACCTACCTACTAAAGGAATCGGTTCTATTTTATTTTGGACTGCAGTAATTACAGCAAAAGTCCATAACACAAAAAAGCAAATATAAAAGCCATAACCAGCCCATTGGGAATGGCTTAGGCCTACTAAAGCACCAGAAGCATAAAATATGGTTTGTAAGCCTAGAGACTGTCTTAAGTGAAAGTTAGCAAAAGGATGCTTTTCTTCCAAGTTCATAAAAAAAGCAATAATAAACCCAATTAAAGTAAAGTACCCCACAATAGAAGAGGCTTTAGCATTTTTTGTAGGAGAAGGAATATTCATTATTATAGTATAATTTGATTGTTAGCAACAACTCCGTAAGTCTTACCTTTTAAAGTCTTACCCAAAAAGGCCGCATTATTATTGGTGGAGGTAATGTCTTTTTTTGTAAATATATATTCTTTTAGGGGGTTAAATAAAGTAAGATTCGCAACCTCTCCTTCTTTAATTATAGATCTAGTTAGCCCAAACCTGTCTTTTCCTGCTTGTAATTTTTCAATAGTAACCTCTAAAGGTAAAATTGTAAGTAAAGCACCTAAAGCACTTTCCAATCCAATGGATCCGTATGCAGCGTTATCAAATTCAACTTGTTTGTTCTCAATGTCAATAGGACAATGGTCGCTAGTAACCATGTCTATAGTATTATCTAAAAGACCACTAATAAGTGCTTCGCAGTCTGTTTTAGTTCTTAAAGGAGGAAGTACTTTGTAATTCGTATCAAATTCGGACAAACAGCCATCGTCTAAAATTAAATTATGAATTGCCACACTACAACTAACATCTAAGCCTTTATTTTTTGCAGCCTTGATAAGCGCAACAGACTCTTTTGTGGATACCGTTGGAATATGTAGTTTGCCTCCTGTATATTCTAGAATATACAAATCACGAGCAATTTGTAGCGATTCTGCTAATGCAGGAATACCTTTTAGCCCCAATTGTGTGCTGTTAATATGTTCGTTAACCATTCCTTTACCAGCAATAGCATTTTCTTGTGGGTAAGATTGTACTAGTCCATCAAAACCTTGTGTATACTGTAGGGCTATTTTTAAAAGATTAGGGTTGGATATAGGTTTTTTGTAATCGCCAAAGCTACAAGCTCCATTAGATTTCATATCAAACAATTCGGCAAGATCTTTTCCTTTAGCTCCAGTAGTTAAATTTCCAGTAACCAATAGTTTAGTGGCAGCAAAGCTAGCCTTGCTTTTTAAAAAAGAAATACTACTTGCATGGTCTATTAGGGGTTTGGTATAGGGATTCATAGCTACACTAGTAAAGCCGCTTTTTGCGGCGGTAAGCAAGCCATTGGTCAATGTTTCTCGTTCCTCGTATCCAGGTTCTCCAAAACACACACTACTATCAAACCAACCTTGGGATACATGTAAATGCTCCAGTTCTATAATTTGGGTATCCTTGTCTGTGTGGATATCGGTTCCAATGGTAGAAATAACTCCGTTTTCAATTAAAATTGACACCGTTTGATTGTGGAATGGCGATAGCGAATCTATAATACAAGCGGATTTTAAGAGTATTTTCATTTCAATAATTTTATTAAGAGAATTTCTATTAAGACACAAAACAGTGCAAAAATAAGAAACCATTTCCATAAATCGGTAGTTTGGAAATTGGCTTTTGCAGTTTGGAAAAAATTGGAAACAGAATTGGTTACCTTGCTAGTGTCGTCATTAGTAAAATTTTCGTAAATTAATTTACTTTCTTTAGCATTGTAATTATAGCTAATATTATGGATGCCATTATTGTTAAGTATAGCCTGGTAATTGCCCGCTTTTTTAGGTAAATCGTCTGTAGAGATTTTTATATAATTTTTGTAAAGCTGTTGTAAAGGAATAAATTCTTCCAATTCACTCTTTAACACTAATACCTCGTCCTGTTTAGGAGTTACTTTTACAACATACTCATTAGAGCCGCCTATAGGGTAACTAATATTGCTAAGGGATAAATTTTGTTTAGCAATGTTGTAAAAGGTAGGAACTACTAATGGAGAGTTTTTGAAATTAGTAATACTCTCGTTTAAAGGAGTACTAAAAACAAAAACAGAGTTGCTTTGTACCAAGAAAGAATTGTTATCCTCTAAATTTAAAGCCCAGTTTTTGGAGGTTAGTTGGTAACTTTCTTTAATAGTAGGATATTGGAAGTTAAAACTTTCTTTAGAAAACACATCCCTAAACAAAGGATGGGAGTAACTAATTTGTGTAAGCTTTTTAGCGTTTTTAGTATATTTCCCAAGTAAGACATTATAATTGGTTGCTAAAAAATCGTTAATAGCAGGATTCTTTTTTATAGATGGAATAACGCAAAGTATACCACCTTGTTTAGTAAAATTAATAAGACGTTGTTCAAGAGCTTTTGGGAAAAGCTCAATCTCGTTTAAAATAATCAAATTGGCTTTATTTATTTCCTCTACATTATAAGACTCCTCTGTGGCGATAGAAAAATTAAACTCGTCTGGAGTATATATTTTTTGTAAAAACTGAGAAAAAGCAGACCCAATAACTAAGACATTACTCTTTGCAAGTTGGTTTACACTAAAAAATCGTGTATCATCATATAATAGTCCATCATTAGTATTTATGGTAACTGTCCCTCTAATGCTAGTATTTTTAGGTAAAGGAACTTGAGTAACTTGGTTTTTTTTAATGGAAAAATCAATGTTAGCCTTCCCAATAAGGTTTTTGTCATTTAAAACAGATAAAGCAGAAGAGTTATTGCTAGACGAAGAAGTGGCAATATTTAATATCTTTTGATTTTCTACAGAAGTAAGCCATAAACTATCTATAGCCGTATTTTGAGTTTTTTGAGGTAATAGCTGTATAAGATTATTAGTGTTGCTATTTAAAATATCATAGTTAAAATTATCTCTTTGTTGAAAGTCTGAAATAAAAACAAAAGCATTATTGGACTTGTTTTTAGCCAGTTTTTTAGCCTTTAAAACAATTTGCTCTGGAGATAATTGTTCCGAACTGTAATCAATCCCCAAAATTTCATTCTGCGCCTCTTGTAATTGAATGTCTTTAAAAACTTCGGTATTAGTAAATAAAGTAAAAGTATCCTCATCGTTAAAATTCTCAATAATATCTTGTATAGCTCTCTTTAATAAAGGGCCATTGTTACCTTTAGCCTGTAGGCTAAAAGAATTGTCTAAGTAAATAATATACTGTTCGGGCTGTTGGGCTGTAGACTTAGAAGGAAGATAAGGAAAAGCAAACGCTAAAATCAATAAAGTTAAAATAGATAAGCGACTAAAAAGAACAAGCCATTTTTTTAGTCTAGAACTTTTTCGGGACTGAATTTTTATTTTTTCTAAAAAAGCAACATTAGTAAAAGCCGTTTTCTGAAATTTTCGAAGCTTAAATAAATGAATTAAAATAGGAATAAGTAAGGCAAATAAAGCGTAAAGTACTGAGGGGTGTTTAAATAGCATTGCTAAGAGTTTGTATTCAAATATATAGATTTTACACTTAAACTGCTCGAAAAACAAATAAGGCTTTTGTTTAAAGAGGTAACTTATAAGAGAATTAAGAATGAATTTTTAACTTTATGGAAAAAACAAGAAGTTTTGGCATTAGGTAATCTATTAAACCAAGACCTATTTTTATTTTAAAATCTAAATTGTGAAGCAAAAATTTGAAGATTACCTATTAATAGAACGTAATTACTCCAAGTTAACAGTAAGCGCATACCTAGCGGATATTAATAATTTCGAAGAATTTTATCTAAAAACTATAGATAATACCATTATTTGGTCTAAAATAGAATATGCAGATATTAGAAGCTGGCTGGTTTCTTTATTAGAAGTAGGGATGTCTCATAGATCTGTAAATAGAAAAGTGGCCTCGCTAAAATCTTTTTATGTCTTTTTGCAAAAAGTAGAAGAAGTATTGGTAAACCCCTTATCCAAGCATAAATCGCTAAAAGTAGAGAAAAAAGCTTTGTTACCATTTTCGGAAGTAGAAGTAAGCAACGTTTTGGAGCTCTTAGAAAACCAATTAGAAGATTTTAAATCTTTAAGGGATCGACTAATAGTAGAATTGTTCTATGTCACGGGTATAAGAAGGGCAGAATTAATTAATTTAAAGATCTCCAGTATAGATCTAAGTAATAATTTGATTAAAGTGGTAGGTAAAAGAAATAAAGAGCGATTGATTCCTTTATTGAATTCCACTAATGTTCTGTTGATTAGGTATTTAGAAATTTATAGGGAAGAAAACTTACTGGATCCAGAAGCTCCACTTTTCTTAACAAATAAAGGGGTTAAAATCTACGAAACCTTTGTGTTTAGATTAATTAATTCTTACTTTAGTAAAGTGTCTGTTAAAATACAGAAAAGTCCTCATGTTTTGCGTCATTCTTTTGCGACTCATCTATTAAAAAATGGTGCAGATTTGAATGCGGTAAAAGAGTTATTAGGGCATTCCAGTCTGGCGGCGACTCAAGTTTACACACATAATGAGATTTCTCAATTAACTAAAGTGTATAAAAGTGCCCACCCAAGGACTAAGAAAAAATAGATACATATTGTTTAACCTTAAAAACTAGTAAGTATGAAAGTAAATGTTCAATCAGTAAATTTCAATGTAGATGAGAAGTTAGTTTTATTTACCGAACAAAAATTATCGAAATTAGAAGGGCACTTTAATAAGATCATCTCGGCGGATGTATTTATGAAAGTTCAGAATTCAAGAGAAAAAGAAAATAAGATTACAGAAATTCTATTAAATGTTCCTGGGAATGAATTTGTAGCTAAAAAAACATATAAAACCTTTGAAGAAGGTGTAGACCAGTGTCTTAGTATACTGGAAAGGCAGCTGGCGAAGCTGAAAACGAAGTAAAAAAGAGGTTTTGACTAAAAAAAATAAAAAAAAACATCAAAAAGTTTTGTGGTAACGTAAAACAGGTGTATATTTGCAACCCGTTAGCGATGACGGGTTGCTTTTTAAATAAAGCAACAAGGTTAAAAGCCGATGTAGCTCAGCTGGCTAGAGCAGCTGATTTGTA
>CALGNG010000376.1 GCA_937958735.1 uncultured Aquimarina sp.
TGTTAATTTCTGGATTTGGAATTTCTTTAGTAGTTCCATCAGCCAAATAAATTTGAATAGAACTAACTGCGGTATTTTTTCCTAAACCAAAAGTTAGGGTAGCTGTTTGGTCAGATGCTAAACCTTCTCCGATTACATAAGTGTCGGATAATATAGATCCATCGGTTTTATTTACTACCACTCGTGCACCAGCATAAGTAACCGTTTCTGGGAAACGAACGGCAATATAGCTAGCCTCTCCACCTTTGTTTATTTTAGCTTTCATTTTACCAGCAATATTGGCAAAAACTAAATCTGGGTATCCATCCAAGTTAAAATCGCTAGAAAGTGGTGTTATACCATAGTTTTTGTTAATAGCATTAGCTTGATCTTCTACGGCAGCAAAAGTACCGTCGGCTCTTTGGATTAAGAAACGACCAGGAAGTTTAAACAATTTATGAGGAGGAAAGTCCACATAGTTTTCTGCTACCACAAGGTCTTGTTTTCCGTCTAAGTTAAAATCTTCGAAGATCGCACCCCAAGAAAATTCAAAATCGGCCACTTTAGTTTCTTTAGCTACATCGGTAAACGTAAAATCTCCATTGTTTTTAAACAACATCCAATCTCCAATAAAAGCATCTTCTTTAGCTAAATCTCCGCGGGCTAATACTTCTGGTACAGAGCTTCCTGTGTTAGAGAAAAAGAAATCTACGTTTCCGTCGTTATTATAATCTCCAACAGCAATACCCATTGGGTAAGCATATTTACCTGTAGTAGGGTTAGGCTTCATGGTAAAGCTTTTACCATTGTTATTTTTATAAGTACGTACCTCTCCAGTATCGTGTGCTACAACTAGGTCTAAATAAGAATCGTTATCTATATCTACAAAAATTCCCATAAAGGTATTGTGGACATAAGTTAAGCCCATTTTTGCCGTAGCATCGGTAAAGGTATTGTCTCCATTGTTAAGCATTAATAAACTAGAAGAGCCATAATTAAAATCTTTAAAGATAGTCTGACCTTCCATTTTGTTTAACTTAATGTAATTGCTTACAAATAAGTCGGCATGACCATCGCGGTTTACATCTCCTATAGTTAAAGAAGCAGCTACCGATTTTTCGTTAAAAGGCACTTCGATTTTCTTTACCTCAAAACCACTTCCAGTGTTGCGGTACCAAAGTACACCGTAGTCTCCGGTTAGTAATAAATCGGTGTTACCATCACTATCTAAATCAAAAGAAGCCGCACCAAAAGTAGAAGTGTTTACCGGTTTTTTAGGAAAACCAATTTTAGAAGAGATGTCTTCGAAATCTCCATTATTATATTTAAAAACGGTATCTTCTTGGGTGACTCCACCAGCTACAAAAACCTCATCAACACCATCGTTATCAATATCAATCATAGCACTACCCATTAATGGTAACGATTTTTTGTTATCAAATATGTTTTCCGATGGGAAACTAGCGTTTTTAAATTGTGGAATTTCATTTTTAGGAACGCTGTAGTCGCAAGAGTGGAATTTGTTTCCAAAATTGTCTGCAGGAAGTCCGTCTTCTGTCTTGCAGTTTGCAGAGAATTTCCCCCAACTTACTGCGGTGTAAGGATTTTTAGCGTCTGATTTAAAGAAGACCAAAAGACCCACGACGACTAATACAATTACGGCCAGTAGACCTAGTAAAACTTTTTTCATTTTAGTTTATATTAATTATTGATTGATTTGTTTTTAGTATTTTGATATAAAATAATTCCAAAAAATATGAAGTGCGTAACATTCATAGCAATAGGTGCAATGTATACGCCTAGTGGTTTAAACCATGCTAGAGAAGAAATAACTAGTATTAATAATACTATAGGATTAAAAACAGCTAGCCATTTAGGCATATTAATATTGTTTTTTAAAACTAAGGTTACGTATATAGTCGATACGGCAAGTATTAATATGCGTAATGCCCATACTGTGGATTGGTAGTGTTTTTCGTAAGAAGCTAAATAAAATTCGAAATCTGGAGTATTTAAACTACGCTGTAAAACTTCTGCAGCAAAATATCTAGAAGATATGTACACACCTCCATAAGAAAAGGACAATACACCTGCAATAAATAATAGAGTAGCTAAAAACTGATTAGTGCTTTTGAAAAAACGCATTAAACCATAATAGCCCGCAAAGTAGAAAGGAGCGGCATATATTGCAAAAAAATGCCCTTTACTAGCTCTTTCTAGCGGTACAGTATATAACATAGAAATTTCCCCAGAAGGGCCTTCTGGTAAAAAATGAATTAAAAATTCTCCAATACCCACCAATACAGAGGCTATTAGCCCTATAATTAATAGTGCTTTAGTTGAAATAGTTTTGATCATAGTTAGTTAATCTTAAGTAATGTGGTTGATTTTATAGTGATTAAAATAAATAAAGTTAATTTTTTAACCTTTGTCTTAATAAAGTTAAATTTCTTACGTTAAATGTTAAATTAACTAAGCAAACTATGAGATTTTAGGGTCTAGATAGGAATATTTTTTTTGATTCTTATAGAAGAATTAATTATTTGGATAGTGATTTTTTAGAGTAAATGTGTGTATATAAATTGTTGTATTATAATTTGTTGTAGTCTGTTTCGGTTTTGTTTTGTTAAATTTTATAGAGAAGGTGATTAGGTAAATAATTTAACTATGTTACTTAAATTAAATTTATGTGTAATTTTTAATTTTTTTAGATAAAACCAATAGTTAAACTAGTATAACTAATTTTTACTGTTAATTTAGTATAGTCTATTTACAGCATATCTAAAATTAGTTTATTAAGCTGAATTCATATAATTAAATATGACTATATGCAATATGTGTTGATGTTAAAATTTAGTTATGCAGTAGCATAGAAGAATTTTCTAGTAGATTATAAAATAGTGTAATTCTTAAACCTATTTTGCAGGAAGGCAAACAAATTTAGAATCACACTAGTCTTAAATATATAAAAAGTAGATAGTTATAATTTTTTATAAATGGGTCGAATCAAGAATAGGTTCGTAAAGTTTCTATTTTCTACTAGCTCGTATCTAATATAAGTGACATAATTTTAGAGACTTATAAAGTTGGATTTTTGGAAACGCAATATATTATTTCTCTTTGGGCTTGTCCCAAAAGGTCTAATTTAGAATGGTTTTATTATTTTTTTATAGTAAGTATCCTAAATTGATTTGTTTTCTTATTTCTAGATCTTTAGATTCTATATACTGTTTTATCGTAGATTCATTAATATATGGTTTTATTTTAAATAATATTTTTTAGACTAAACTTCCTATAATTTATCTTTTAAGTATAAACCCGTATGGGAGGTTTTAACTTTAGCTACTTCTTCGGGAGTACCTATGGCTACAATATTTCCCCCTTTGTCTCCACCTTCGGGGCCTATGTCAATTACGTGGTCGGCACATTTAATAAGATCTAGGTTATGTTCTATTACAATTACCGAATGTCCTTTTTCTATAAGTGCATTTAAAGAAGTAATTAGTTTTTGAATATCATGAAAGTGAAGTCCTGTTGTAGGCTCGTCAAAAATAAATAATACCTTATCTTTAGTTACTCCTTTTACTAAAAAGGAAGCTAATTTTATACGTTGTGCTTCTCCACCAGAAAGGGTGGCAGAGCTTTGTCCCAATTGGACATAGCCTAAACCTACATCTTGTAGAGGTTGTAGTTTTTTAATAATTTTTTTCTGGTCTCGCTCGTCAAAAAATGCAATGGCATCGTCTATGGTCATAGAAAGAATATCGTCGATATTTTTTTTATGAAACTGAATTTCTAATACTTCTTTTTTAAAGCGTTTTCCTTGGCATTGGTCGCACTCTAAATGCACATCTGCCATAAATTGCATTTCTATAGTTACTTCGCCCTCTCCTTTACATTTATCGCAACGTCCCCCATCTACGTTAAAAGAAAAGTGTTTGGCAGAAAAATGACGCAATTGTGCCAAGCGTTGACTGGCATATAGGTTACGAATATCGTCATAGGCCTTAATATAGGTAACAGGGTTAGAACGCGAAGAGCGTCCTATAGGATTTTGATCTATAAATTCTACCGATTTAATAGCATCGTAGCGCCCTTGTATGGCAGTAAAATGTCCTGCTTTATCGGTAAAAATTCCCAATTCTCTATTAAGGGCTGGGTACACAATTTTTTTAACCAATGTACTTTTTCCACTTCCAGAAACTCCTGTTATGGCTGTCATAACTCCTAAAGGAATGGTTACATTTATGTTTTTAAGATTGTTTTCTCTAGCACCAATTACTTCTATATACTGGGTACTTTTACGTCTTTTTGTAGGTACGGCAATTTCTAATTTTCCGTTTAGGTAGTTAGCGGTTAAGGTATTGGATTGTAGTAAATCTTTATAAGTGCCATTAGCCATTACATGTCCACCATAACTTCCTGCTTCGGGGCCAATATCTATAATTTGGTCTGCAGCCTTCATAATTTCCTCGTCATGCTCTACTACAATTACGGTATTACCTAAATCTCTAAGAGAAATAAGTACAGCAATTAGTTTTTCGTTGTCTTTAGAGTGTAATCCAATACTAGGTTCGTCTAAGATATACATAGAGCCTACTAAACTACTGCCTAAAGAGGTGGCTAGGTTAATACGTTGAGATTCCCCTCCAGATAGTGTATTGGATTTTCTATTTAAGGTTAAATAATCCAAACCTACTAAGCTTAAAAATTCTAATCTGCTGTTAATCTCCTTTAATAAACGTTTAGCAATCTCGGCATCTGTAGTAGAAAGCTGTAGATTTTTAAAAAAAGGAATAAGCTCGGAGATAGGTTGCTCTACCAATTGGTATAAACTAGTGTTATCTATTTTTACATTATTTACTTCATTACGGAGTCGTTTCCCTTTACAATCGGGACATTTTGTTTTACCTCGATAGCGAGAAAGCATTACTCTATTCTGTATTTTGTAAGCTTTAGCTTCTAGAAGGCTAAAAAAAGTATGGATTCCTTCAAAAAAACTATTTCCATTCCATACCAAATCTTTTTGATCTTCGGTAAGTTCGAAATAAGGCTTGTGGATTGGAAAATCGAATTTATAAGCATTATTTACCAATAGGTCTTTATAAGCGCTCATGCTTTCTCCTTTCCATGCCACTATAGCATCTTCATAAATACTTTTAGAAGTATCTGGAATTACTAGGTCTTCGTCTATGCCTATAATATCACCATAGCCTTCGCATTTGGAACAAGCACCGTAAGGGTTGTTAAAACTAAATAGATGTACATTGGGTTCTACAAAGGTAAGCCCATCCAATTCAAACTTATTGCTAAATTCTAAATGGCTTTCGGTCTTGATGTCTTCGATACTGCAATAGCCTTTTCCTTCGTAAAAAGCGGTGCCAATAGCATCGGCCAGACGGTTAAAAAAGTCCTCGTCTTCTTTTATTACAATACGGTCTATAACTAGTTGGGTTGGAGTATTCTCTTCTAATAAAGTTTCTGCATTTAAGCGATGTACGGTTCCGTTTTGTTTTACACGGGCATAACCTTGTTGTAGTAAGACCTGTAGTTTTTCGTTAAGCGTCCTGCCTTCTTCTGCCTTTACAGGGGAAAGAAGAAGTAGCTTAGTGCCTATATCAAAATGTTTTACATGGGCAACTACATCGGTTACCGTATGCTTTTTTACCTCGTTTCCAGAAATAGGGGAGTAGGTATGGCCAATACGGGCATAGAGTAATTTAAGGTAGTCATAAATTTCTGTAGTAGTCCCTACAGTAGACCTAGGATTGGTAGAATTTACCTTTTGTTCTATCGCAATAGCAGGAGCAATCCCTTTTATGTAATCTACTTTGGGTTTATTTAATCGTCCTAAAAACTGGCGGGCATAAGAAGATAAGCTTTCTACATACCTTCTTTGTCCTTCGGCATAGAGGGTATCAAAAGCCAAACTAGATTTCCCAGAACCAGATAACCCCGTGATTACTACTAGTTTATTTCTAGGAATTGCTACATCTATATTTTTTAAATTATGAAGTTTAGCTCCTTTTATTAAGATATATTCTTTAGGGCTTAAAGTAGCTAAGTCAAGGTTTTTTTTCAATACAGTCATAAACTCAAATATACGCAAATCGGTGTATAATATGGGTTGGCTATTTATTGTGCAAAATTAAAAAAAATATAAAAAAAGTTTTTTACAATAAAAAAAAGTATATATTTGGAGTCTATTCATATAAAAAAACGCCTATAGGATAATATTACTTTAAACAACAACTGATATTCTTTTAATAACAGCAAAGTGGTATTTATGGGCAAATTGAAACTAACAGACTCTCAATTAGTATCGGAGTATGTATCTGGAAACGAAAATTCTATTGGAATCTTAATAGAAAGACATCAACAACGTGTATTTAGCTTTATTTTTTCAAAAGTTTACGATAGGGACGTATCTAACGATATTTTTCAAGATACTTTTGTAAAAGTAATAAAAACCTTAAAAGCAGGTAAGTATAACGAAGAAGGTAAATTTTTACCTTGGGTTATGCGTATAGCTCATAATTTGGTAATCGATTTTTTCCGTAAAGGAAATAGGATGCCAAAGTTTGACAACAGCCATGGCGAGTTTGATATTTTTTCTGTATTAAGCGATGATTCTTTAAATGCAGAATCTCAAATAATTAAGAGTCAAGTAGATATGGACATTCGAAATTTAGTAGAAGAATTGCCAGACGACCAGCGAGAAGTTTTGTTAATGAGGATGTATAACGAAATGAGCTTTAAAGAAATCTCTGAAAATACGGGAGTTAGCATTAATACTGCTTTGGGAAGAATGCGTTATGCTTTAATTAATCTTAGAAAATTAATCGAAAAACATCAGATAGTTTTGACGAATTAAAAAAAAGTATAAGCGTGTATACTAAGTAAATACTTTTTGGCGTTATAGCTAGACATAAACAAAAAAAAGGGATTTTTACATGGCTAAACTTTACTCTAAAAAAATTTCAGAAAATAAGTCAAATTTGAAACCGGAACCTGAAACAATTCAATTTTTATTAAGCTATTCGAAATCTTTAAGTGTTTTGAAGAATGAAAATTTCATATTTGAATTGAATAAAAATTAAAAAAAAACTATTGTTGTTAATAGTAAGTGTGAAAACCTTTTATTTCGTTAGAAATAGGAGGTTTTTTTGTTTCATTTAATATAGAGTGCTGATATAGTGAAATAAATAAAGTATTTTTAAAAGGTCTTTTAATATAGTATATGGAAATAAGATGTGAGTGGTCTACAAAAAGTGACCACGAAAAAGAATATCATGATAAAGAATGGGGAGTGCCATTATACGACGACCAGTTATTGTTTGAGTTTTTAATATTAGAAGGAGTTCAAGCAGGTTTAAGTTGGTCTACGGTGTTGGCTAAAAGAGATCATTATAGGTTGGTTTACCATAATTTTGACCCTACAATAGTAGCCCAATATAATCAGCAAAAAATAGAAGAACTGTTACAGGATAAAGGAATTATTAGAAATAAACTAAAAGTAAATGCTTCTATAAGCAATGCTAAGGCATTTTTAAAGGTAGTAGAAGAGTTTGGATCTTTTAATAGTTATATCTGGGGATTTGTATCGGGTAAACCCATTACAAACCATTGGAAGACTAAGGAAGAGGTGCCTGCGACAACAGAATTGTCGGATAAAATGGCTAAAGATCTTAAGAAAAGAGGCTTTAAATTTATCGGAAGTACCATTTGTTATGCTTTTATGCAGGCAACGGGTATGGTTAACGACCATACTATAGATTGTTTTAGATATAAAGAAGTGTAAATAATAAAGATGAGGGCTGTAACGAAGTTCTAAAAGTGTTAGTAAAAACTAATTTTAATAATTATTAAGTTAAAGCAGTTGAATTTAAAAGAGGTAATAGAGTCCCAGACAGGTTTTGGTAATTTAGATTTTTTAGCGAAACAAGTAGTAGAAGGATTTATATCTGGTATGCACAAAAGTCCTTTTCATGGGTTTTCTGCGGAATTTGCAGAGCATAAAGTTTATAACCCAGGAGAAAGTACTCGCCATATAGATTGGAAATTATTTGCAAAAACAGATAAGTTGTATACTAAAAAGTATGACGACGAAACCAATTTACGATGTCACTTTATATTAGATAATTCTTCCTCTATGCACTATCCTTTGTTAGAAAAGCAAAGTATAGAAGAGTATAATAAGATAGGTTTTTCTGTATTATCCATTGCTTGTTTAATGCGTCTATTAAAAAAACAACGCGATGCCGTAGGGCTAAGTATCTATAATCAAGATTACGAGTTTTATGCCTCGGAAAAGGGAGGGGAGAGACATCATGCCATGTTGCTACACCAATTAGAAAATGCCATGCATAATTCTAAAAAAGAAAAGCAAACAGAAACCTATGCCATTTTACATCAAATAGCAGAAAATTTACATAAACGCTCTCTAGTAGTATTGTTTTCGGATATGTTTCAGAATACAGAAGAAGCTTTAAAAATATTTGAAGCCTTACAGCATTTAAAACACAACAAGCACGAAGTAATTCTTTTCCATACCTTGGATTATAGTACAGAATTAGATTTTGATTTTTCGAATACCCCACAGCGTTTTATAGATGTAGAAACAGGGAAACATATAGATTTGTATGCAGAAAATGCACAAGAAAATTATAAAGCCTCTATGGGGCAATTTGTCGAAGAACTAAAGTTGCAATGTATGCAGTATAGAATTAATTATGTGCCAGTGGATATTAAAACAGACATAAATCAAATATTAACACAGTTTTTGGTTAAGCGCCAGCAGTTTGTGTAAATAAATAAAAAATATATTTTTTTTTTACCTAAAAAATGTTGCTAATCAATAAAACAGTTGTATCTTTGCACCCGCA
>CALGNG010000377.1 GCA_937958735.1 uncultured Aquimarina sp.
TGTCTAGAAGCCAAAGAAAAGTGGGCCAATACTCCCTGGCAAGAACGTGCCGCTGTTTTTTTAAAAGCCGCCGCTTTAATTGCAGGTCCTTACAGGTATAAGATCAATGCAGCAACTATGCTTTGCCAATCCAAAAATGTATTCCAAGCAGAAATTGATAGCGCTTGCGAACTCATAGATTTTTTTAATTTTAATGCCAAATTTATGGAACAAATTTATGGAGGACAACCCATTTCTTCCTCTGGAATTTGGAACCAAACCGAATACCGACCTTTAGAAGGCTTTATCTATGCGGTAACTCCCTTTAACTTTACAGCCATAGCTGGTAATCTTTGTGCTGCCCCAGTTTTAATGGGTAATGTTTGTGTTTGGAAACCTTCCGATAGCCAAATTTATTCCGCAAACGTAATTATGGAGATTTTAGAAGAAGCAGGTCTTCCTAAAGGCGTAATAAATCTAATTACAGGAGATGCCGAGAAAATTACCAATCAAGTATTGGCACATAAAGAATTTTCTGGATTACACTTTACAGGCTCTACTCAAATCTTCAAGAAACTATGGCAACAAATAGGAAACAATATTAACCATTATAAAAGCTACCCAAGAATTGTTGGAGAGACTGGTGGTAAAGATTTTGTATGGGCACACCCAAGTACTTCTGTAGAAATTTTAGGAACAGCACTTATACGTGGAGCTTTCGAATATCAAGGACAAAAATGTTCTGCTGCCTCAAGAGCATACATCCCAAAATCTTTATGGAACGATTTAAAGTCTTTTTTAATTAATGAAGTAAAAACCATTAAAGTAGGTGGACCAGAAGATACTTCCAATTTTGTAAACGCCGTAATCCACGAAGCTTCTTATAACAAACTTGTTACGGCTATCAAAACAATAAAAAAATCCAAAGATGCAGAAATTATTGTTGGAGGTAGTTACGACGATTCGGTTGGCTATTTTATAGACCCAACCATTGTTTTAACCACAGACCCCAACTTTACCACCATGGAAAACGAATTGTTTGGCCCCATACTTACAATATACTTGTACGAGGATAAAGACTGGAAAGCCTCTTTAGAGCTAGTAGACCAAACATCTCAATATGCCTTAACAGGATCTATCTTTGCTAAAGATAGATATGTAGTAGAATATGCTAAAAAGAGTTTAGAAAATGCGGCAGGTAATTTCTACATTAACGACAAGCCAACAGGAGCTGTTGTAGGACAGCAACCTTTTGGAGGAGCTAGAAGCTCTGGAACTAACGATAAAGCCGGTTCTATCTATAACTTATTACGTTGGGTTTCTCCTAGAACAGTTAAAGAAACTTTTGTGCCACCAACAAGTTACGTGTATCCTTTTTTAGAAGCCTAAAAATGTAGCTATTATTATATTAATTACTAACTAAATCCACTTTATTAAAGGTCTTACTCTAATCCAGTAAGGCCTTTGATATTTTTAAAATATAAACCCAATAATATATAGCCCAAATCGATTTTGCTTAATACTATCTATGCTTTTTAAAATCAGTATTTTTGCCACTTATAAAAGCAAAAAAATGAAACACTTAATAGCTCTACTAACATTATCCTTACTATATATCTCTACTGGATATAGCCAAATCTCGGGAAAAATTATTGACTCTAAAACTAATGAAGCTTTAGAATATGCTACAGTAGCCTTATATTTTAACCTAAACAAAGAACTTGTAACTGGAGTAGTTACCAATTCTAATGGTAATTTTAGTATAGAAAATACTAAACCTGGCAACTATTATATCGAAGTTTCTTTTTTAGGCTATGATACTAAAACCATTAATTCTATAAAAATTACAAAAAAAAACGAAGCACTTAATCTACCTACTATAGGCCTACAATTAGGAAAAAACCAATTAAACGATGTGCTTATTAAAGGAGTTAGACCTACTATAATAAACAAAATTGATAGACAGGTTTACGATGCCAAAGCCTTCCAAAACACACAAGGAGGCTCTGCCACCGATGTAATTAAAAATTTACCTTCTATTAGTGTTAATGGCCTAGACCAAATTAGTTTACGTGGTAGTACTGGTATTACTTTACTAATAGACGGAAAACCAGTACAAGGTAGTGCCAGCACTTTTTTAAATCAAATCCCTGCAAATGCTATAGAACGTGTAGAGGTAATTACTGCACCTTCTGCTAAATACGATCCGGAAGGAAAAGCAGGTATCTTAAATATTATCACCAAAAAAGGAGGCTTAAACGGTACGTTTGCACAATTAAACGTAAAAGCAGGATTCCCTTCTATAGAAGATTATGACAATAAAGATAATGCCGAGCGTTACGGTATAGATGCGACCGTAAATATTAGAAAAGACAAGTGGAACATCTCTTTAGGTGCTAACTACCAACGTAACGACAAAAATGGAAGACGAGAAGGAAATGTTTTTACTATAGTAGATGGTATACTTACCAGCTTCCCTTCCGACGGGGAGCGTAGCTTTGATGTCCAAAACTATTCGGGTCGTTTTACCGTAGACTATACCCCCGATGTAAATAACGAATTTTCTTTAGGTTTTTATGCTGGTAAAAAAGAAAAAGCACGTACCGCAGACATCGTATATAACAACTTTGCCGCTCCACTTAACGATTTTGGAAACAGAACCTTTGAGCTTACCTACTTTAATCAAAACTTACGTATTAGAAGAGGCGATTTTATTTTAGGAAGTATCGACTATGCCCACATTTTTACCAATAAATCCAAACTGTCTTCTTCTTTTTTATACGAATACACGTTATTAGGAGGTCCAACTACCAACCGAAATCTCAATTTCCCTAATACAGACAGTTTAATTCAGGACGAATTTAATACCAACGATAATCCTGTAACAGGTATTAGAGCACAGCTAGATTATACTTGGAAACCTTTCTCTTTTGGAACGATAGAAACGGGTTACCAATTTAGAACCTTAGATAACCGTGGAGATTTCTTTTACGGAAGACGACGAAACTTTAACGATGCTTTTGAAAGAGTCGATCTTTTTTCTAGTAATATCGATTTACTTAGAGACATCCACTCTGGATATGTACAACTAAACGGTAAAAAAAACCAATGGGAATATGCTGCTGGTGTGCGATTAGAAATTTTAGATCGCGAACTGGTTTTGGAAGACGCAGCACAAACTTCTAGAGAAACCTTAGATTATAGTTACGAAAGGTTATTCCCTTCTGCCTCGGTACAATATAGCTTCGATAACAACTCGAAACTTAAATTAGCCTATAGCAAACGTGTAGACCGCCCTAATGCTTTTCAATTAAATCCATTTAGAGAGCGCGAACATTCGGAAACTTTAGAACAAGGAGATCAAAACTTGCTACCGGAGTTTATTGATCTAGTAGAACTTGGATATTCTAAAAAATTAGGAAAAGGAAATTCTATTTCTGCTACCTCCTACTTTAGACATGTAAAAAATATTGTAAACCGTGTAAATCAAATTTATGACCAATTACCTAGGATAGACCCAGAAGACTCTCGTTTTGATAACGTAGTACTGGACCGTATTTACTCTAATGTAGGCACAGGAAGATCTTATGGTTTAGAATTGGCTGCACAAATAAAACCTACACCTAAGTGGACTAATTTTATAGGAGCTAATTTATACAATTTCGAAATCGATGGTTCTTTTAGAGAAGAAGAAGTCGACACACAAGCTTTTCAATATTCTATTAATGCAAATAGTACCTATAATTTCACGGACACTACCTCACTTCAATTTACCTTTAATTATCTTTCCGAAAGGGAAACTGCACAAGGAAGAGACTCTAGGTTCTACTCTCCTAACCTAAGCTTTAAAAAGAGTTTCTTTGACAATAAATTAGTGGCAACGTTACAATGGCAAAATATAGATTTAGGATTATTAGATTCTAATGAACAACGTATTACTACCTCTAAACAAGGCTCCTTTTTTACCACCACCAATTATGTTTACGAAGTAGATGTTGTATTACTTAACCTATCTTATTCTTTTAACAAAACTAAAAATAAAGCCAAATTTATAGAAAGTGAATTTGGTAAAGAAGAATTCTAATTAATCATTACATATAATATACATTTGAGTTGATCTATTTTAAGAAAAAAACCAGAGAGAATAGCTTATTCACTCTGGTTTTTTTATGCGACTAAATTATATATTTTAACGATCTGTTAAAAATATAGTAAACAGGAAGGTGTATCTGTTAATTATTTAATTTAACAACATTAATATTATCTAAATATATAGTTCCTAAACGGCCTCCTAAACCAAATTTAACTCCTACATTTTTAACATCTAATTTTACACCATTTGTAGTCGTAGTAGTAAAATCAACGATAAACTCTTGCCATTCATTATTACCTTTTAAGTCTAATTGCTCCCATTTAATTAAAGAGT
>CALGNG010000378.1 GCA_937958735.1 uncultured Aquimarina sp.
TTCTCTGGAGCAACAGTAGTGCATGTTATGGGAGGCTTTGCTGCTTTAATATATGCTTGGTTATTGGGGCCTAGATACGATAAATATAGCCCAGAAGGAAAAGTTAACTTTATAAGGGGACACAATTATATGTTTTCTGTATTAGGAGTATTTATTTTATGGATGGGGTGGTTTGGATTTAATGCAGGATCCACACTTGCCATAACCGGAAACAGCTCTAATGTGGTACCACTAGTTATTCTAAATACTAACCTATCTGGATCTATGGGAGGTATATGTGCTTTAATGATTACTCGAATAAGGTATAAAAAAGCCGACATAGCCATGACCTTAAACGGAACTTTGGCTGGTCTTGTTGGAATAACTGCTGGATGTGCTATTGTAAATCCATTAGGAGCCCTAGTAATGGGAGGTGTGTGTGGTATAACAGTAACACTTGTTTCCGAAATAGTAGAAAGAAAATTAAAAATAGACGACGCTGTTTCTGCTTTTTCTGTACATGGAATCTCTGGACTTATAGGAACACTGCTAGTGGGTGTTTTTTCTAAAGAAAATGGATTGTTATATGGCGGTGGATACGAGCAATTACTAATACAAGCTATTGGTGCCTTTTCTGTAGCCTTATGGTCTGTAGTTGTAACCACTATACTAGTTCTTATACTAAAGTATACTGTAGGGATTAGAGTACCTTTGAAGCACGAAAAAATAGGTTTAGATAATGTAGAACACAATATCTATTTTAATACTACTATCGAAAGAAAAATAGCAAAACCTTTAGAGAATGAAGAATAATAGAAAACATAATTTAATAAATACTAACATTGTTTTAAGGTTATTTTTTTTATCGCTATTAACCCTAAGTTTTTATAGCTGTGATAAAATAAAATCTTTAAACAGTAACAAGACTACCGAGGAGAAATCCAATAAAAATATTCCTTATTTTTCTTTAGATAATTTGGTTAAAAAAAATAAAGATGGCCAGACTATTTATGTAGATGAAAATAGCCCCAAGTTTAGTACTAAAGATTGTTTTTATCCCTATTTAAAAAAAGAAGATAAAAAACTGCATTTGTATTTAAAGTTACAGCATTTGGATGTAGAGCCTCTTAACATAACCAGTTATATTATTACTGCAAATAAGGTAGATTATCAATTAAAAGGATCTATAGATCAAAAAAAAATAAATGGTAAGAAGAAGTATACCATTGAAATTTTAGATAAAGAAATTACCACTACTAGCGATTTAAAGATTCTAAAAGCCATTGCAAAGGCAGACCATGTAGAAATGGTATTAGTTGGCGAAAATAGGTTTATCAAAAAAACAATTAGTAAAAAAATGCAACTGGCTTTTAAAAATATTTTAGGGGCATATATATTCATTAAAAAATAAATAAAAAATGAAATCAATTATAAAAATAGTTTTTGCTTTTATTTTCTTATCTATTCTAAAAGTAAATGCTCAAAATCAAATAGTTTTTGGATTGCAAAAAGAATATACAAAAAGGCATATAGGTATTAATCGAGATAACCCATATGTATATCCTGTTGTTAACAAAATTGTTCTTTCTAAAAAAAGTACTAGAGTAAAAAAAGAGTCTCCAGAATATCTTGCCTTAGAAGAAGAGATCTTTAACTTTGAAAACAAACAAGAAGAAATAACACAACAATACAAAAGTGATCTAACTAAATACAATCGTATAAATACAGCCATAGATAATGTAATTACTTTTTTAAGTTCTCAAAAACCCGTAGAAGCTTCTAGAAATATTTTAGAAAAAGCACAAAAAACATTAATAGAATACGGAATTGATGATCTTGTATATGCAGATAATAAGACTAACATTTTACACAAAACAAAATTCTTAATTCTATCCTCCAACTATACCAATTTAAAAGTACACTTAAGAAATGTAGTTTTTAATTTAACTAACATTAACACTACTCCTAATAAACCTCTTGATGATGAAAAGATAGAAGAACTTAGACTACAACTACAAGAAATGTCCCCTTATGTGTTTAAGAAAGGTCCAACAAAAACAATTAAAAAAACAAAAAAGGTTTTAGGTAGTAAAACAAAAAATATTCCGTCAGAATTGGTTGGCGAATTTGTAATCGTAAACAATTACACCATTATAACAAAAGATTACAATGCCGATCTAAAAAAAGGATATTTAATAGAGCATACCTTAGCAAAAAAACAAAAGTTAATAGAAAAGGGATACGCTAAAAAAACACCTAAAAGAATGATAAAAAATATATCTACTAAAAAAGTGTACTTAGTAGACTATTATTTCTTAAAAAAATATGCTTATACCTTTAATGGTAAATTTAGATACCAAGCAAAACACCTAATAAGCGTTCTATAGTTATTTATTTAAAAAAAGCGCTTTTAACTTTATTCATAAAAGAAGGCTTTTTATTATCGGACTTAGAAACCTCCTCTACAGTAGTCTCTTTTTCGTTAGTAGAAAATAATGTTTCTTTAGTAACCATACCATTAACGATACGGCATTTATCAAATAAATTTTTCTTTTCTATCAATTCATTTTTTAAAACAGCTGTATCTCTCATAAGATCACAAAAATACTATAAAGTTAGTTAAGTGCTTCAATTAATAAATAAAATAATTACTTTTAGAAGCTCAACTTTCAAAACATAAAAAATTGAATATAAATTTAGAAGAGATTACCAATGAGGTAGGAGCAGATGCCTGTATTATTACAGATTTAGAAGGAAATCCTGTTAATCAAATAAATATTGCCTTTCCAGAAAATATTGCTTTGATGACAGAAATGGCTTATTCTATGTGTAAAGGATTATCTGAAGACCTTAATAACGGCGAATTAGAGCAACTAATAACCAAGACCTCTAAAGGAATTATAATTATCAATAAATTTGGTGATTATATTGTTTTAATATTAAGTAACGATTTTTCTAAATTAGGAATTTTGTTAAAAAAAATAAAGACGTTTGAGACCTTATTAAGAAAGGAATAACGCGTATATAATTAAAAAAAACTTATATTTGTAAACGTTAAAAAATTAAACATTTTGTTACTTTATAAGACCAAATAGCTTTTGTTATATTGTTACAATTTAAAAAAAAATGGGATAATTTTACACTAAAAAATAATTTTTATGTGATTTATCCTAACCAAAAATTATTATTAATCAAAGAGTAATCAAATAAAAAAAATATTATGTCAAATTTTTTAGAACAATTTATTGATGATATTAAAAAAAATGTACCTGGTTATATTGCTGTATCGGTAACAGAAGTATCTACTGGTGTATGTTATGTTTCTAATAGTATTACAAAAGATTTCGATCCAGAAATAGCTTCTGCTTATAATTTAGAAGTAGTAAAGGCTAAGAAAAATGCAATAAAAGCATTGGAAATAGACACTAAAATACAAGATATCCTTATTACTTTAGAAGGTCAAATCCACATTATTGATGTGTCAGAAAATGGAGAGTATTTTATTTACATGGCTGTAGATTCTGACAAAGCAAATTTAGGTATGACAAGAGCAATGTTAAGAAAATACAAAAAAGACATCGTTAAAAACTTATAATAAGATTACCAACAACAATTATCAAGTAACAAAAAAAGGAGCATTTTTAAATGCTCCTTTTTTTGTTACTTATTTCTACTCTTAATAGCTTCTTAGTTTTTGTTTTGTAATAAAGGTA
>CALGNG010000379.1 GCA_937958735.1 uncultured Aquimarina sp.
GTTGTGTTATTAAAGGAGTTCCAGTAGGATTAGGAGAGCCTGTTTTTGATCGTTTACATGCAGAGTTAGGAAAGGCAATGCTTTCTATTAATGCGGTAAAAGGATTTCAATACGGTAGTGGTTTTGAAGGAGCATTGTTAAAGGGAAGCGAACATAACGATTTGTTTAACGAAGATGGTACTACTAAAACCAACCATTCTGGAGGAATCCAAGGAGGTATTTCTAATGGTATGGATATTTATTTTGATGTAGCGTTTAAGCCAGTAGCCACTATAATGCAAGATCAAGAAACTATAAATAAAGATGGAGAAATGGTAACCATGTCAGGTAAAGGCCGCCATGACCCTTGTGTTGTGCCTCGTGCAGTAGCCATTGTAGAAGCTATGGGAGCATTGGTAATTGCCGATTATTTTCTTCAAAATAGAACAAGTAAAATATAATACATTTAAGCATTTAGTCCATGGAAATAAAAAAGATTAAATGCTTTTTTTTTATTCTCTATTTACTATTATCGGTAGGGAATGGGTATGCCCAAAAACAAGTAAAGGCTTATGTTCATAATATAATAACAGATGCCCCTATAGCCGATGTTTCTTTACAGCTTAAGGGAAGTAATACAGGTGCTTATACCAATACTTCTGGTTATTTTTCGATAGAATACACTTCCAATAATGCGGTGTTAGTACTGGATAAGATTGGTTTTTCTAGGCAAGAAATAGCTGTAAAAAATATAGATTCTATAGTATACCTTACACCTAAGGTAAGTTCGCTAAAAGAAGTAGTAATTAGAGGTTTTTCCAGTAGTCAGTTAAAAGAAGTGGTGCCTGGGAAAGTACATTTATCCCAAGCAGATATACAAAAGCTCCCTTTTATTTTAGGAGAAAAAGACGTTATTAAATTATTACAGTATACACCCGGAGTACAACAAGCTAACGAAGGGCAATCGGGGTTATTAGTAAGAGGTGGTAATGGAAGTATGAATTTAACCTTGTTAGATAATATTTACATTCATAATACGGCACATTTAGGAGGGCTATTTTCTGCTGTAAATTCTGACTTTGTACACTCTTTAGATTTTTTAAAATCAGGTTTTGATGCCTCCTATGGCGGAAGATTATCTTCGGTTACCGATATACAATCTTTAAAAAAAACAGACAGTACTTATTTTAATGGAAGTTTAGGATTATTAGCCTCTAAACTTACTGCCCACATAAAGCTGAATAATAAAAATAGCCTTTTAATATCGGGAAGGAGGACCTATTTGGAAGTATTTAAACCTTTTGCAGGAGATGATGATTCTATTTTAGGAAAAGATAAAAACTATTTTCTTTACGATTTTTTAGCTAAATATACTACGGAACTATCTTCAAAGAGTACTTTAGAAGTAGAAGGATATTTTACAAAAGATAAGTTTAATGATGTTACAAAAGGGAGGAATAGAGAATTAGAATGGGGAAATTTTATTTTAGGAACAACCTTTACCCATCAATTCACTAAAGAATTTGCTAGTGTAACTACATTGGCTAATAGCCATTACGAATTTCTGTTTAGTGATAATGATTTCCCATTAGATTATTCTGCAAAAAGTAGCTTTAATGTTTTGGGAGTAAAACAGCATTTTAATTGGGATACCTCTAACTATGAATTAAAGGCAGGGGGAGAATTTAACTTGAATACGACCCTTCCAAAAAGGGTAAGTGCTATTGTAGAAGAAACACCTTTACAAATAGACAACCAAGAGACTTTTAAATACGCAGATGTAAGCGTTTTTGGAGATGTGAGTTTTTCTATTTCTAAAAAGCTAAAAACAAAAATAGGGTTACGGGCAACACTATTTAATACACAAGCAAACGCTTTGGTAGAGAAAGAACAATTATATAGTATAGAACCTAGATTAAGTTTTAAATACGATTTTAAAGAAAATCATGCCTTTAAATTTAGTTATCAACGTTTAAGCCAGTTTATACATCAAGCTAGCGTTGCGGGACTAAGTTTACCTGCGGATTTTTTTGTAGTAAGTACTAAAGAGGTAAAACCACAGATTAGTAATCAATTAAGTGTAGGATATGTATACGAGCAAAATAGTTTTCAGTTAAGTTCTTCGGCCTACTTTAAAAATGTATCCAATTATACCGAGTTTAATAACGGTGCGGTAAATAATTTGTTAAGTAATAATATTTACGAAGATATTGTAGTAGGAGAATTTAACTCCTATGGTTTGGAATTAAGTGCTAGTAAAAAATGGGAAAAACTTACTGCACAAGCCTCTTTAACTTTATCTAAAACAGTAGCTAAATTCGAAGAAATTAATCTAGGGAATTATTTCTCAACAACTTTTGATAGGCCACTTAATGTAAATACAATCCTACATTACCAATTAAACAAAAGAATAGAATTAGGCGCATTATTTTTGTTAACCAGTGGGCAAAATTATACAAGACCTAAAGACGTAAGGATTATAGACGAACGACCTATTTTAAATTTTGAATCTAAGAATGCGTCTAGGTACCCCAGTTATCACCGTTTAGACCTTTCGTGTACCTATAAATTTAAAACAAAAGGAAAATGGAATTCTAAATTAAATTTAACTATTTATAATGTTTATAATAGAGCCAATGTGGCTTTTCATACCTATGACCGGAATGTAACAACTGGAGCCATTACGAAAAAACCAGTTACGCTTCTGAAGTTTA
>CALGNG010000380.1 GCA_937958735.1 uncultured Aquimarina sp.
GAAGATCGTCTAAAAAAGATTTTTACTGCCATGAAAACTTTTGAAAAACCCGTTTTATTAGTAGATGATATTGCTAGCATCACAGACAAAGATAATGGTAACCAAGGTTTAATTAATATTATAAAATCCGAGTTATCTAAAGGAGAGGTAACTATAATTGCTACCGCTACTAACGATGCCTTTAGGAAACATATAGAAATACACCAAGGTCTAGCCAGAAATTTTGAAATGGTTAACCTAGTAGAGCCTTCCGATGCCGATGCGTTAACCATGATATCTAGTACCATTAATTTGTATACAGATTTTCATAAACTTACTATTAGCGATACCACAATAGCAGAAGCTATTAGACTATCCAAGCGCTTTTCTAAAGATCGATGCTTACCCGATGTTGCCATAGATTTAATAGATAGAACGATGTCCGCGATACGTTACATGATAGAAACAACCACCTCTAATATCGAAACAGTTAAAGAAGCTATTACCAAAGAAAAAGATAACGAAAATACTGAAAAAGCAATTAGCGAAATACGTTGGCAATGGTTTAACCTAAAAAATAAATTTAGCTATTTGTTGTTTAGTGAAATTACTCAAGAAGAAAACTTTGATGATGTCGATACTATAGAAAAAGGAATCGAAAAAATAGAAACACTCCTTGATAAATTTACCAATATTAAAGAAAAAACTAAGGAAGAAGTTACTAAAAACGATATCTCTGCTACTATAGCAAACAAAACAGGGATTCCTGTAGGAAAATTACAAACCGACGAAAAAGAACGATTACTTACCATGGAATCGATCTTACAAAAAAGAGTAATTGGCCAAGATCATGCTGTAAAAACCATAACCGATGCCATATTAGAATCCCGATCGGGATTAAGTAAACAAGGCTTACCTATAGGGTCTTTCTTTTTTACAGGACCAACCGGTACAGGTAAAACAGAACTAGCTAAATCCTTAGCAGAATTTTTGTTCCAAACCGAAGAGGCTATTATACGTTTTGATATGTCCGAGTTTAAAGAAGAACACTCTGCTGCTTTACTATATGGAGCGCCTCCTGGGTATGTAGGATACGAAGAAGGAGGAGTTCTTGTAAATAAAATACGAGAAAAACCTTATTCTATCGTTTTATTTGACGAAATAGAAAAAGCACATCCATCGGTATTCGATATATTTCTACAGATTTTGGACGAAGGAAAATTGAGTGATCGATTAGGAAAGGTAGGCGATTTTTCTAATGCCGTAATTCTTTTTACTTCCAATATTGGTAGCGAAAAAGTAGTGCATTCTTTTAACGAAGGTATTATTCCACAATCCTCTGATTTATTAGAAATTATGGGCAGCTATTTTAGACCCGAATTTTTAGGCCGTCTTACCGAAATTGTACCCTTTGCTCCCATCTCAATCGATAATGTTGTTAAAATTTTCGAGATTCAAATGAAAGATTTAAATAAATCGTTGGAAAGACAAGGAATTATTTTAAATTTATCGGATAAAGTCAAAGAATTTTTAGCAAAAAAAGGGTTTACCCCTAAATACGGAGCAAGACCATTACGTGGAGTTATACGAAATGAATTGCGATCTCCTCTATCTAAAAAAATTATTAAGGGAGAAATATCTAAAGGCAGTATTGTGAACTTAGATTATGTAAAAGAGCAGCTAAAATGGAAATATCAATAAAATAACTAAGTTAACTGATTAACTAAAAAAAAACATGGATAACTATTCTTTAGGAGGGTCTGAAGTAAAATCGGACAACGGCGAAGCCATAATTGAAATTGGGCAAAACAAAACTTTATTAGTTCAAAAACTAACACAGGATCCTGCAATTAAACCTGTAGTAGTAAAAGGATTAAAATCTGTAGATGATGTTTTTGACCATTTTAAGCCCGAAATAGAGGTAACTCATGAAAGTACTGATGGAGTAGAAAGCAAAGAAATGTTACGCTTTTCTAATGTGGGTGACTTTACAAAAAAAGGGATTGTAGAGCAAAGCGATTATTTAAAAAATCTAAATGCAGAAAAAGACCAATACTTAAAAGTGGTAAAACAATTAAAGTCTAATAAAATTTTAAAAATGGCTTTAGAAAACCCAGAAGCTAAATCGTCGCTTTTGGAATCTATCCAATCGCTATTAACAGAATTAAAAGAAAAGTAGGTCTCAATTAACAGATGTAAGTAATTATGTGCGCACTAAAAAAACAGAGCCAATCGGTTGTAATTGAAAACCCAGCTCAAAAATTAAAAGAAAACGAAGAAAAACTAGCTAAATACGGAGGATTCGATCTTTTAGAATCTGCAATAGAGAATGTTCAGAATATGAACCCTCAACGTAAAGCAAGAAAAAAAATATTTCTTTCCGAACAGTCCAAGAAAAACGAAAGAGAAATGCTAGCCAAAACTCTAGAGATTTGGGCAGATGTACTTATGTCTTCGGAAGACATATCGGAAATGGCTAATATATCTGAAGAGCAATCCAAAGCAGCAGACGTTTCTTTAAAAAAGAATTTAGGAAACGTATTGGAAGAAACCAGAGATATGGAGCAGTCTTACCGCTCTATGGCTTTGTTTTATAAAAACACAGAGTCCCAAAAAATAAAAAACATTAATATTGTTAATGCAGAACTAGATCAATTAAAGGATTTAGATAACACGCGTTTTATTGATGCTATCGAAGAAGAGTTAGTACAAGGTTACGATAGACTTGATTTAAGAGACAATTACGGTTTATTAGTAATTCCTGGTTACCTAGGATCTAATAAAGTCGTAGAAAAGTGGGGTAAAATAGCCCATAAAAATAAGGTAATGATGGTTACCGACTTCGAACATTTAGACGAACCAGACGATGTTATGGAAATGTTCGAATTGGCCAACCTAACTGGTGGAGACGATTTCCGATCTAATGTAATTATGGCCTGTAATTGGTTAGTAGGTAGAGGTAAATACGACGAGGTAGGAGAAGAAGAAGATTTATTTGTACCTCCATCTAGTGCCCTAGCTGGTAAAATATACCAAACGTTAATGTCCCAAGTTACCGCAGGTAAAAAATTTGGTGGTATTAACGAAGTAGATGGTGTCCGTTTCGACCTTAAAAAAGGAGAAGTATCCCAATTAGAAAAAATGGGATTAGTACCTATGGTTAACGAATACGGAAAGGTAATGGCCTTTTCCGCTAAAACCTTATTTAACGGAGATAACCTTGGTCTACAAACCTATTCTGTAGTACGTGTATTTGATTATGTTACCAAAGTATTAATGGATTTCTTAAACCGTAGAGCTTTCGAAAACTTTAATGCAAAAACTCGTAAAGAGTTAATGGGACAAATTGTAAAATTCCTAGATGGCATAACAGGACCCGATAAATTAATTGAAGATTTTTCTATTAAACGCTTCGAACAAGATCCTAACCAAAAAGATCGTATTTTATTGGATATCCATATGAAACCTTATTTCCCAGCTAAAAACTTTATGATTAAGTTAGATGGTCAAAAAGGAGACGATGGTACCGAATGGGGAACCGATTACGAGCAACAATAAAGAAAAGAATTACATAAAAAAGGCTTTGAATTTAAAATTCAAAGCCTTTTTTTTTATATCAAATATCTCGTCTAATACTACTCCTTTTTCGAATATGTATTTAAACACTTTGCGTCTTTATTAAAGACAAAATAGCTACACCCAACTTACTGCTTGTAAAGCTAGGTTTCTTAACGCTTTTAACTGTTATTAGCTAAGTGTTTATTTTAAGGTAACTTATCTTCTTCTTAACGAGCTTAAGTAACGTTGTGCCTCGTTATATTTTGTAGTAATATGATCCAGCTCTTGGCGGTATTCTTCTAGTTTAGCATCTACCCCATCGTAACTTTTTAGTTTTGTTTTTAGCTCTTGTATATCTACATAGGACTGTATAGAGTTTACATATATATTATAGTTATTGGTAGAATCCTTTTCTGGGATACTTTCTTGCAGCTCTACTATTTTAGAATTAATTAGCGCATTAAAGTATTGGATATTTTGCCCTGGGGTGTCTAAAGAGTCTATTAATGCTTTAATCTCGTTAGATTTTTCTGAAAATTCTTTTTGATAGATAAGTTCTTTTTCTGCAGAGGTTACTTTACTTTTTAATATACTATTCTCTTTAAATGGCAATCTATTAAAATCGAAAAAAGCAGCTATTAAAATTAGAACTATAGTTACTAAAAATAATAGTGCAAATTTTAATACGCTATTGGTACGTTCTTTTTTGTTCTTTGGTTCCATGTATGTTTACTATGTTAATTTGTATTTTAGGTTTAATCTAATAAAAAGCTGCGACGCTGTTTTACATCGTCTTTTACTACTACTTCTTCTTTTACAAAAATATTAGAATCGGCTTTTTTACCTATATAATCCAATTCGTCTAATTTTTTAAATAAACTTAAAATTACTTTATGAAATTGAAATACTCTGTCCAAAGATTCATTTAAATCGTAGTGCTTATATTCTATCTCTATCATATCGGACAGCATTGTTAAAAATTCGCCTTGTGTGGTATCGCTCCAATCTACCAAATAATTAACCAGCTCTTCCCTACCTGTACCTACATAGATGTCCATACTATTTTTTAGGATTCGGGAAAGAGTAACTAGCTTTGTAACAATTTTTATTGGTGAAGCATTACGATCTTCCAATTGGTATTCCGGTATAATGCTAGAGGTATATTGCCATACACTTTGGGCAATGGTATGCACCATTAAAGCCAACTCGTTATTCTGTTTTTTTTGTAGTATTTTTTGAATAATTTGTATACAATATTTTTCTATAGAATTAAAAAATACGCCAATTTGGGTATAAATATAAATTAAATCCCCGTGGCTTTGTATAGAATAGCAGGGAGGAATATAATTAGCCTCCAACTCTGGTTTACCATTATTAAAGAAAACTTTACCTACAGTTAGATAATTATCTCCCAAGGCGCTATTTTTTAATTCTTCTTCTAATACCACATTTAAGTTGTACTTACCTATACTGTGGGGCTTTCTTGGTGGTTCTTCTTCATTATTAGGTTGGCCAACTGCTATTTTATTAAAAGGGTTAATATCTAGAACTACATAGTATACTGTAGAGGGGTCGACTTCGGGGTTAATATTTGCCGAAATAATATCAAACTTTCCACTTTTATCTAACAGGGCATTGGTTTCTTCAGAAATATCTACATAATACCCTCCACGAGTAACTCCTTTGCATTTATGGATATGAATGGTTAAGGCGTTTTGGGCATCTAAAGAGAGTAAAATACTTTCTTTAGACACCCCTATACTAGGTAACAGACCATAAAGGTTGGTGTTTACAACTATGGATGTGGATTTTGAAATAAGTGCAATATTAGCGTTATCCGAATCCAAAAAATGAGATTTATTAATCTTCATTCCATCAACCCAATTTACATAATAGTGGTCTTTAATTGATTTTTCCATAACTAAAAAATACTTTTTGAATAATCTATAGAAATATACTCAATACACTTATTTTTTTCGTTTTTGAATAATTCTAATGATTTAATTTTAATTTTCTTACCCTTAATATCTTCACAAAATTCTAAAAAAGTTGTTTTCTTTCCTTTGGCCATTGTGGTTACTTGTAAGTTGTCGCACAAATAAGGTTTAAAGTCGTTTGCTGTAGCTTCTTTCTTACTTACTTTAATTACTTTTTTAGCAAAAGCCGTTCTAGAAATTTGTTTTATTTCTGGCTTTACTTCTTTAGGCTCTTGCTTTACCGAAGCAGGTGGCGCGTTGTTAATCGTAGGATCGTATTTTATAATAGACTCTCTATCTCTTTTTTCTTGTCTTAAAGTTCTTCTTTCTTCCCTTTTTGACATTTTAGTAGTCTTACCTGTTTTAGGCAAAACAGTTATTTTTTTCTGGCTACTGTATCTGGGGTCTCCATTAACAATTAGGGTTACCGTTTTTAGACCTTCTGTAAGGTAACTATAAGTAGGGTTTTGGAAGGTCGAATTTACTTCTGACGTTTCTCCAAATCTCCATTCCCAACTGGTAGCCTTTAGGGTTAAATCTTTAGCTTGTAAAAGATCCCCTACTTTTATCGTGTTGGGTATCTTAAATTGGGCGATTTTTGTAGAGTCTATAATAGATACTTTTTTGTTTATAACAATTTCTTGCTCCAATGTGCATTTACCATTTACTACTAACTCTACTTTATAGGTACCTGGGTTTGCATAGGTATGAAATGGATTTTCTGTATATCGTAACTCTGTGCTATCTCCAAAAGACCATTGTCTTTCTGTAACATTGTCTGAGAAATCTTTGAATCGGATAATTTCCCCTACCCGATATTGGTTAGCTTCTACACCAAAGTCTACAATTTCGCAAGGATCGCTGTTGAAAATTTTAATAACTACTGTAGTCGCCGCCACTATTATAGTACCTAGTAAAATTAAAATTACATTTTTATCTATATGATTGCTACTGGATTTTTGTTCCATATATGTGTAAATTGCATGTATTAGTTAGTTAGTTCTATCTGATAAGGGAACAAATTGGTCGATTTTTCTTCTAAAATAGACATTATATTGTTTTCCATCATTAGCCACTCTATATCTTGAACCTCTAAGTTCTCTTTCTTTTTTAGCGTAATTACTACTGTTGGGATTAATCCTTTATCGTAATCCTCGTGCGTTTTAAATTCTTTGGTTAAAATTACACTTTCAATTTTATTACCGCAAATATCATAACACAAAGCTTTAATATCTTCTCTAGTAACAATACGATCTCTAGACAACAAAGATCTTCTGTACCTAAATAACCGCTCGTCTGTAGTAAGTTCATTTTTACCTTGAGAGGTAGGTGTTACCAAAAAGCTTTTGTCCGAATCGATATCGGATCCTTTATATACCTCTAATTTTGTGTTGGCTTTTATTAAATTACCCCATTTTCCTATGGTAGACCAAAAATCAATAAAAATAGATTCGTTTTTTACAAAACGTTTTAAGGACAAATAATGTACCTGTTCTGTTTCAACATCCATCGCTGTAACACGCTCCTCTAATGCCGAAATATTTTGATTTAGTTGCTGGATATTAGTTCGTATACTATCGTTCCCTAATATGGTAAAAGCAGAACTTTCATTTTTTAATAATTCTAATAAGTGAATTAAATAATCTTTCGCTTTTTTAGAGTCTAAGCGTCCTATGTTTTCATCTCTTAAAGTATAGGTGCCTTTTTCATT
>CALGNG010000381.1 GCA_937958735.1 uncultured Aquimarina sp.
TTCTTTTAAGGTATCATCAAAATTTAGAGAATGGTCAACAGTATCCTTGTCAATATCGGCAAGCATATCTTCGGAAATCTTTTGCATTCTAGCCTCGGTATAACGCATTGCTGCAGGGCTATCGCCATCTACAGATCCAAAGTTACCTTGACCATCTACGAGCATATAACGCATACTCCACTCTTGTGCCATACGTACCATGGCGTCGTATACAGAGGTGTCTCCGTGTGGGTGATATTTACCTAAAACTTCTCCAACAATTCTTGCTGACTTTTTGTGAGCACTATTGGCACGTACACCAAGCTCATACATACCAAATAAAACCCTTCTGTGTACAGGTTTTAATCCGTCTCGCACATCTGGTAATGCTCTCGAAACAATTACGGACATCGAATAATCGATGTACGCAGACTTCATTTCTTCTTCAATATTAATTGGAATGAGCTTTTCTCCGTCTGCCATATATGTAATTTTAATTTTTTGTTAATTCTAACAAGCAAAATAAGAAATAATCACTAAATTAACAGAAGATTTTCATAATAATAATATAGATTTATCAACAAAATTTATAAGAATAATAGTTAATAAGTATTCAGGTAAATCTTTTGAATTGCCTGACAAAATAACTCCATTTATAGAAACAAAATTTAAAGGGTACGAATTTTGATGTTTTATTCAAAAAAAGAGTTATTTTTAAGATAAAGGAAAAAGCCTATGGACGATAATTTTTCACCAAGAGTAAAAGATGTAATAGCGTTTAGTAAAGAAGAAGCTTTACGCTTGGGGCATGATTTTATAGGAACAGAACATTTAATGTTAGGATTACTTCGCGATGGTGGAGGAAAGGCTATAGATATATTATTTGCTCTAGATATAGATTTGGCGCATTTGCGCAAAAAAGTAGAGATTTTAAGTCCTGCCAACTCCAATGTTACAATAGCTTCTAATGAAAAAAAGAATTTACATTTAACCAGACAAGCAGAGCGTGCTTTAAAAACTACTTTTTTAGAAGCAAAATTGTTTCAGAGTAGTTCTATAAATACGGCTCACCTGTTGTTATGTATTTTAAGAAACGATAATGACCCTACGACAAAACTTTTGAATAGATTAAAAGTAGATTATGATAGCGTCAAAGAACAATTTAAAGGTATGATAGTTAACGATGATGAAAAATTTGACCTACCTACTTCAGAATCTTTCTCGGATGAGGGAGATAATTTGGAGGGAGGAGCAGAGCGTGAATCTTTTGGTAATACACCAACAGGTTCTGCAGGAACTAAATCTGCAAAAAAATCTACGACACCTGTTTTAGATAATTTTGGTAGGGATTTAACGGCTATGGCCGAAGATGGGAAATTAGATCCTGTTGTAGGTCGTGTAAAAGAAATAGAACGTGTTTCTCAAATTTTGAGTCGCCGTAAAAAGAATAACCCATTATTAATTGGAGAACCAGGGGTAGGTAAATCTGCTATAGCAGAAGGTTTAGCACTACGCATAATCCAAAGAAAGGTATCTAGAATTCTTTTTGATAAACGTGTTGTTACTTTAGACCTAGCTAGTTTAGTGGCAGGTACTAAATATAGAGGACAGTTCGAAGAGCGTATGAAAGCTTTGATGAATGAGCTTGAAAAGAATGATGATATTATTCTTTTTATAGACGAAATACATACCATAGTTGGAGCAGGAGGAGCTACAGGAAGTTTAGATGCTTCTAATATGTTTAAACCTGCTTTAGCCAGAGGAGAAATCCAATGTATTGGAGCGACTACTTTAGACGAATATAGAAACTCCATAGAGAAGGATGGGGCTTTAGAACGTCGTTTTCAAAAAGTAATAGTAGAGCCTACTAATATTGAAGAAACTATTGAGATTTTAGATAATATTAAAGGTAAGTACGAGGATCATCACAATGTAATTTATACATCAGAAGCTATTCTAGCTTGTGTGAAACTTACCAATAGATATATGACAGATCGTTTCTTGCCAGATAAAGCTATTGATGCTTTGGATGAAGCTGGATCTCGAGTGCATATTACTAATATAGATGTGCCGAAACAGATTTTAGATTTAGAGCGCCAGTTAGAAGAGGTTAGAGAATCTAAAAATACGGTAGTTAAAAAGCAGAAGTACGAAGAAGCTGCTAAATTGCGTGACGATGAAAAAAATATTGAAAAGCAATTAGCTGTAGCTCAGGAGCAATGGGAAGCAGATGCCAAGGCGCATAAAGAAGTTGTAGATGAAGAAGCTGTTGCAGATGTCGTTTCTATGATGACTGGGATTCCTGTAAATAGAATTGCGCAAAAAGAAATCACCAAATTAGCAGAATTACCAAAGTTAATTTCTGGAAAAGTTATAGGTCAAGGAAATGCTGTAGAAAAGGTGGTTAAGGCTATTCAAAGAAACAGAGCAGGACTAAAAGATCCTAATAAGCCAATTGGATCTTTTATTTTTTTAGGACAAACAGGTGTAGGAAAAACACAATTAGCAAAAGTATTGGCCAAAGAATTATTTGATAGCGAAGAAGCTTTAATCCGTGTAGATATGAGTGAATACATGGAGAAGTTTGCTATCTCTAGATTAATAGGTGCACCTCCAGGATATGTAGGGTACGAAGAAGGAGGGCAATTAACAGAAAAAGTGCGTCGTAAGCCTTATGCTGTTGTTTTGTTAGACGAGATCGAAAAAGCGCATCCAGACGTATTTAACATGTTGTTACAAGTATTGGATGATGGATACTTAACAGATAGTTTAGGTAGAAAGATAGATTTTAGAAATACCATTATTATAATGACTTCTAATATTGGAGCACGTAAACTTAAAGATTTTGGTTCTGGAGTTGGTTTTGGTACCTCTTCACAAAAAGCACAGGCCGATGATAATGCCAAAAGTATTATAGAAGGAGCGCTTAAAAAAGCTTTTGCTCCAGAGTTTTTAAATCGTATAGACGATGTGGTAGTCTTTAATGCTCTTGAACGAGAAGATATCCATAAGATTATAGATATAGAATTAAATAAATTATTTGATCGTATCAAAGATTTAGGTTATAATTTAAAGCTTTCCGAAAAAGCTAAAGACTATATCGCCGATAAAGGTTTTGATAAGCAATACGGAGCAAGACCTCTAAAAAGAGCAATTCAAAAATATATCGAAGATGCTTTAGCGGAAGAAATTGTTAAATCTAATCTTAACGAAGGAGATGAAATTCAAATGGATTTAGATGAAAAAACGAATGAATTAAAAATTGAAATTTCTACTTCAGAAGAAGCAGAGAAATAAGTTTTAATTATAGTATCTAGTCCTAAATTAACCGATACAGATTATTAAAGGATTAAATCTATTATTTAAAAGTTGAACAATGATATCATTGTTCAACTTTTTTTTGCACTGTTTTTTTAGACTTATTGTTTGTGTATTGGACTTAGTATATAATCTTCTATCTCTATAAATAGCTATTGCATTATGACGTATACAATAAAGTCTTTGTAGGGATGCTTAGCTGTAATTGAAGCTATTTTTCGCAAAATGATGAAACCAATTTTAATTATTTTCGATTCGATATATAAAAATATAAGGCAAATTAAAATTTAATTGGTATAAGTCATTTCTGTATATAGTTTGCGAATGGTCTTTTTGGGTGCTGATAATAGGAATAATAGTGTCTTTAGCACAGAAATTCTTCACTATAGTTCCCTTATCTTTCTCGATAAGAGTCTATGGTGTTATTTATCTTAATAGTGTCAATACGATCTAATCCAATTTTTTGTAAGGTTTTATAGAAAATCCCAAATCAACTCTCTATTAATTCACCTAATTTTTAGAATGTTTTTCACTAATAATTAAGCTTTAGCTCTTCTATTAGCTTTTACACCCGATGTATCGTAAGACCTAAACTTTTTTAAGTATTCTTCAATAGTAGTTCCATAAGCATCAGAAAAAGCTTCTTTACCATAACTACGTAAGAATTTTTTAACAGAACCAGGTCCTACTAAATGTGCTGCGGCTAAAATTCCAGATTCGGTTATTAAAATTCCATTAATACGTTTTCCAATACTTCTTGTGATATCTTTTCTAAGAATCCATTTGTTACGCGATAAGTTAGCTATAAAAGCACGTTCTTGGAGTATAGGGCTATTTAAAAATAGAGTAGTATTTTGTATACCAATTAAATCTAAGGTTCCTTTTCCAAATTGATATTTACCTAAATAACCATAGGTGTTTATAGCCTTGTAGTTTCCTTGGGATTCCTTAAAAGCAATAGCCTCTTTAAATCCAATAATATCTTTTTCTAAAAAAAGAGAAAATTGATCTTCTTCAGAGTCATTAATTACTTCCAAAGAAGGGAATAAATGATCTGTAGAAATAAAATGAGAATTACGTTTTGTTTCTTTTATTGTAGGTTGGTAAGAATTTATAGTCCATTGAGCAAAAAATCCAACTACTAGTGGCAAAGCCGACACACGCATTACATTTTTGGAGAATATCAAATAGGGTTACTTTCTGTTTTGCGGTGCAAATCTAATACAGAGTATAAGATAAATAGCAAATTTCTAGTAAGAATTATTCGAATCACTTAAAAAAAGGAGTATTTGTAAATATAAAATAACAAATATCTTAAATGGCTTGAAGATTCTTAACTGTTTTTTTTGTCTTTAAACAGAATATGGTATTAATTATCTTCTAAGTCCTTTTTTATTTATCCATTTGTGGTAATTTCTGCTATTCCTATTATGTTGGGCTAATGAGGTAGCAAATTTATGGTATCCGAAATTCTGAGTATCTGCTACAAAGTAGTAATAATTATGCTTTTCATAATTTAAAACAGCATTTATAGCAGAGAGATCAGGCATGGCAATTGGCCCTGGAGGTAAGCCTTTGTTTTTATAAGTGTTATAGGGGTTGTCTACTTTTAGATCTTTAAAAAGTACTCGTTTAATTACTTTATTCCAATCTTTAGATTGGTGTTTTACAGCATAAATTACAGTAGGATCGGCATCTAATTTGATGCCTTTAATAAG
>CALGNG010000382.1 GCA_937958735.1 uncultured Aquimarina sp.
CCTTCTGCTTCTTCACTAAAAGAAACAAGCACCGAAGGAAAAATTACTCTTTCCAAATTACCTGATGAGTTATCTAAGGATTCCAAAAATAAATTTCTTACTGGCTCTTGTTGTCCTTCATCAAAAACAATATTATCTTCTGGTATAAAGAAATTAAAAAAATTATTTTCAAAATTAGTAGTCAAATCTTCTTCTCCTTGGATTAAAGAAGTAATTCTCCATAAACTATCTTCTGTATTAGCAATAAAAACATCTATTACTTGATCTTCTTGGTCTGCTAACAAAAATTCAATTTCAGTAGTTTCTTGGGTATTAGGGCCTACAGGTATTTCTGATCTAGTAATATTAGCCCCTCCTTCTAGGGGTTCTCCTTCTTCGCAAGAAGAAAAGAAAAACAAACACCCCAATACAATTAGTAAGATCTTGTAAATATTCATAATTGCTTTTTTTTACGTGATTCATAAGTAAAACCGCATCAAGATACTTTACCCTACCCCTAAAGCATTTTATTTTTTTATTTAATAAAAATCAATGCTTTTATTGTACCCCAATAAAGTCCTTAAAACAATAGTGTAAATATAGCAGAATAACCATAAAGTTATAACTTTACAAAAAAAACAAATCTATGGTAGGGTATTTATTATCTAAAAGGTATATATAATAGAAGCAACAAGAAGATATGACAAAATTAAAATCGGTGTGCGAAGAAAAAAACTACGAATGGTTGTACGACACGCATTGCAAAACCCTTTATAACTTTATATATTACAAGTGTGGCGACCCAGATCAGGCCTCTGATTTGGTACAAGACGCATTTATAAAGCTTTGGAAAAATTGCTCTAAGATCATTTTTGAAAAATCAAAATCATACTTATTTACTATTGCCAAAAATCAATTTTTAAAAGAAGTTGCTCACCATAAAGTAAAATTAAATTATACTATTGTAGGCAATTATGACACCGAGGTTGCAGAAAATCCAGAATTTTTATTGGAAGAAAAAGAGTATATGAAAACCTTAGAAAGTGCCATTTCTAATTTAACCACAGCACAAAGAGAGGTTTTTTTATTAAACAGAATTGAAAAAAAGAAATACAAAGAAATCGCTGAAATGCTATCTATTTCTGTAAAAGCAGTAGAAAAAAGAATGCATTTAGCACTGGTTAAGTTACGAGAAGACTTAGGTAGAAATATATAGATAAAATTAAATTCATCCTTATAAAACAACTATGGAAAAATTTAACGACGATACTTTTTTAGCCAGATGGTTAAATAATGAATTAACGGCAGAGGAACTTACTAAATTTGAGGCTTCCGAGGATTATGCCGCTTATAAAAAGTTAACAGATAAAAGTTTATTATTTGAAGCCCCTAATTTTGATAGCAACAAAATAAAGGCCTCTATAATGAAAAATAAAGAGGTTGCTGTAACTAAAGTGCGCTCCCTATATTACACTATTGCGTCCATAGCTGCCATTTTGCTTATAGGAGGTTTGGGGGGTAATTACTTTTTCTCTGATACCAACACTACTACAACCTATTATGCGACACAGGTTGGAGAACGCATTAATTTTGAACTTCCAGATGGTTCTATTGTAGACCTAAACGGAATGTCTAAAGTTGCTTTTAACCCAAAAGATTGGGACAATAATATAAGAACTTTAAATCTTGAAGGAGAAGCCTTTTTTAAGGTACAAAAAGGATCCAAATTCACCGTACAAACCAAACAAGGAAAAGTAAGTGTTTTGGGAACACAATTTGATGTAAAAGACACCGAAAACTACTTTGCTGTTAATTGCTTTGAAGGAAAAGTACAAGTAGATAAAGGGTCTGCAAAAGAAGTTTTAACTCCAGGAAAAGGAATCCAGTATTTCCAAGATCAAAAAGACTTAATAACCTTTGCAAACGCCTCTCCTTTCTGGATCGATAACCAGTACAAATATAACAATGTGCCCTTACAAGCAGTGCTATTAGACCTACAAAATGTTTATAACGTTACCATAAAAACAAAAGACCCTAATAAAGCTAAAAGATTTACAGGCAACCTAATTACTAATAACATCTCTAAGGCATTACTTACCATTACAAAACCTTTAAATTTAACCTTTTCTATTACCAAAGACGATGTGGTATTTATAAAAGAAAACAGCCCCAATGAATAAACTCTTTTGTTTTTTCTTAATAGGGTTTCAATTTGTTTATGCGCAAAAAGCAGTAACATTACTTAATGCTTTAGGACAATTAACAAAGCAGCATAGCGTAGAATTTTCCTATAATCCAGAACAAATTAACACTTATAAAACAGTTTATATAAACCCATCGGGTAGCTTAACTATACAAATCGAAGCATTACAAAAACAAAGACTTTTAACTTTCCAGAAAATTAATAATAACAATTATATTATTTTTAAGGACAAAATACATTTAAAAAGTATTTGTGGAAAGTTTACAGATCCAAATGGAAACCCTGTAGAAAGTGCTCAAATATGGGGACTTAAAGAACCTATAACAACCAATAAAAACGGCTTTTTTAGATACACTCCAAAAAAAACTTCAGAGCTACAAAATTCAATTTCTATTTTAGCAATAGGCTATAAAACAACCTCTGTCCCTATTAGTAATTTTACCAATAACTGTAACACTTTTGTCTTAGAAAAAGAAATCATCCCCCTTAAAGAAGTAACCATTTACAACTACCTAACAAAGGGTATTTTTAAAACTAAAAATGGCGGTTTTAAAATAGATATTTCCAATACAGGAATTTTACCCGGTGTTATAGAACCCGATATTATCCAATCCCTGCAATTTATTCCTGGAGTCCAAAGCCCAGACGAAAATATTTTTGGACTGCATATTAGAGGAAGTACCCCCGATCAAAACTTAGTGCTTTACGACAATACCAAAGTATATCAAGACGCTCATTTCTATGGTTTTGTTTCGGCTTTTAATCCAAGTGTTGTAAACTCTGTAACACTTTACCGTTCCTCTACAAAATCTAAATACGGCGAGCATACAGGTGGTGTAATTACTGTGGGAGTAGATAACACAATACCTCAAAAACTTACCATGGGTATAAGCTCTACACTTACCCATTCTAGCGCTTACCTAAAAAGCCCTTTATTTAAAAACAAACTAGGTATAGCCGTATCTGCCCGCAGAAGCTTAACCGATGTGTTTGATAATATTACTACTAAAAACTTATCGGAAATTGCTTTTCAAAATACCTCTATAGAAAATTCTTCAATAAATCCAGAAGAAGAGAATACAGGTTCTAATAACGATTTTAAATACGAAGACTACAGTGCTAAACTTATTTTTAAACCCTACGAATCCTTAACCTTTAGTTTTGGCTTTACTTCTAATAAAAACGACTTGAAATTTGACGGGCTAAATAGTATCCAAAACACCAGTAATCGAGAGCGTTTATTAACCAAAAATCAACTATTTAACGAAAGTGTATCCTTTAAAAATAAAACATTAGGTACCCATACGTTACAACTGGGTTACACCACATTTTCGAAAACATATACTGGTTTAGACGAATTTAACCGCAACACTCCTCCTAGGCTTCTTGAAATTACATTTGGAAAAGAAAATTTTATAGACGAAACTTCTTTAAGGTATAAATTTAAAAAACAATTAAATAAAAATTTTAATATTCTAGCAGGCTACGAAAGAAACCGATACGAGTCGGGGTTTAGTGCTAAAAACCTAGGAACTAATCTTTCTGTATTCGAAGATAACTTTAATGGAAAAGAAACGGCGCAGGCTTTTTCATCGGATTTAGAATTGGATTTAAAAAAGTGGCGTGCTAATTTAGGAATAAGAAGGCAATTTTTTAATAGACTTAATCGTGTTTTTTGGGAACCTAGACTATTTGTTAACTACAGCCCTTTACACAAACTTTGGATTAAATACAGTTTCGAAAAAAAACACCAATCTGTAAGCAGGATTACAGATTTAAGAAATGATGGCTTAGGTAATTTGTTTGACCGGCTTTGGGTAATTTCCACAAACGAAGAACTTCCTATTTTATCCAGCACGCAATCTAGTTTAGGCTTGGATTATCAAAAAAAGGGCTGGACTGTGGACTTAGAGTTATACATTAAAAAATTAGAGGGAATAGGTATCTTATTAACCGATAATATTTTTGAACCTAGAAACGTAACAGGGGATAACGATGTTAAGGGACTAGACCTACTTATTAAAAAACAGTGGAAAAATTACAGCACCTGGTTAAGCTATTCCTTTTTAGACAGCAATTATACTTTTCAAGAAATAAACAATAACATCCCTTTTAATGGGGATTTTGACATTACGCACAGTTTGGCTTGGACACACAACTATAGTTTTAAAAATTTTGAATTTTCTTTAGGCTATAAACTTAGAACAGGAATACCTTATACTTCCAAACAACTAGACCTAAATGCTCCCGAGGGAAATTTTATAACCTTTGATAATTATAATGATAAAAGACTACCCAATTACCACCGCTTAGATGGATCTATAGTATACAACACCCATTTGGATAAAAATAAACGTATAAAATCTCAATTTGGAATATCTTTCCAAAACATTACCAATAAAAGAAATATCTTATCTAAAGATTTTAAAGTAGTAGAAGTTAACAACCCTACAGATTCTAGTAATCCAACCCTACCTAGTTTAGAAGAAATTACACGACGGTCCTTGCGATTTACCCCTAATGTGTTCTTTAAAATAGATTTTTCTCTATAAAAGCCACAATTTAGCTATTTGTAATAAGATCTTATTTTAGTATATAATATCTTTACAAAAAAAATGATTTGGCAAAAATAGGAGACATAGATGTAGGAGATTTTCCATTATTGTTAGCACCGATGGAAGATGTGAGTGACCCCCCTTTCCGTGCATTATGTAAGGAACAGGGCGCAGATGTGGTGTATACCGAATTTATTTCCTCGGAAGGTTTGATCCGCGATG